>NZ_JBIKSE010000084.1:0-2902 GCF_044348765.1 Arenimonas sp. | reverse complement strand
TGGCAACCGCCAGCACGGCACCGCTGACGAACAGCAATGCCAGTAGCAACAGTAAGCGCTGGCCGAAAGCCAACCAGGCATCCAGGCGTTTCTGCCAGATACCGTCGTATTGCACATACTCGGCCTGTGGCAAGGCCTGCAGTCGGCCCAACAGCGCGGCTTCATCGGCGCGCGGGGTCACGATCATCACGGCAGGCAACGGATTTTCGCCGAGTACCGCAACGGCTTTTGCCAGTGCGCTGCTGTCCTTGAAGTCGGCCAAACCCTGTTCGGGCGTTTTCACCGTCACCGATGCCACATCCGCCGCGGCACGGAATTCCTCGGCGATGGCCTTGGCTTGAGCAACGCCGACCTCGGGCTGGAAAAAGACCTGGATGGCGCGCGAAGTCTGGACCTGTGTGGCCAATTGATTCATTTGCAGCATCGACCAGGCCAGCGCCAGCGGCAGAGCCAGTGCGATGGCCATCACCGCCAGCGACAGCAGACTGGAGAATGGCCGTCGCAGCAAGCGCGCGAAACTGCCGCGCAAGGCAGCGGCATGCTGCGCCCGCCAAGCAGCGAACGCGCTGTAGGATCTACTCATCAGCCAGCTCCTCCGGCGAAATATCGTCCATCAAACGGCCTTTGTCGATCACCAGCACGCGTTTTTTCATGCGTTTCACCAGCGCCAGGTCATGGCTGGCAATGACGACCGCCGTGCCCTGCGCGCACATACCAACCAACTGGTGCATGATGTCGGCAGCCAGCCCCGGATCGAGATTGCCGGTCGGCTCGTCGGCCAGCAGCAAGGCGGGCTGGGTCACCATGGCGCGCGCGATACCGACGCGCTGCTGCTCGCCGGTGGAGATGTCGGTGGAACGATGGCCAGCACGCCCGGCAAGTCCGAGACCTTGTAGCGTGTGCTGTACGCGTTGGCGGATGATTGCCGGTGCAAGTCCGGCAATCTGCAAAGGTAAAGCCACGTTGTCAAATACCGTGCGGTCCAACAGCAGACAATGATCCTGATGGACCAATCCAAGGCGGCGGCGATGCAGTGCGGCCTTGCCGCCACGAAGGCTGGCGAGGTTGCAGCCATCGAACCAGACGGCGCCGGCACTCGGGCGCTCGGACAGGTGGGCCAGTTTGAGCAAGGTACTTTTACCAGCACCGGAATGTCCGGTGATGAACACCATCTCGCCGGCCTGGACGGAAAAGCTCATATCCTCCAGGGCAAGATGGCCACCCGGATATTTTTTACTGACGCCATCGAAACGCAGAAGTGTCATCAAACACCTTCCTGAATGTATCCCGCTTAGTGTGCCGTATTACGGCTTGGGCGAGGAGGGGGTGAACCAAGATTTTATACGGGCCAGGACCGATGGTTTGGATGACACTGCCGCGGCGGCCGGAGTCTGCGACGGCGTACGTGGATTGGCATCCGAGGGTTTCCGGCGACGGCGCGGCTTGCGGGCGCTGTCGGCCGCGGATCCGCTGACACCGGCACCTGCCGGCTTTGTGGTCAGCGGGCGTTCGGCGGACGGACGGTCGCTACGCGGCTTGTCCGAGCGCGGTCGGTCGGCGCGCGGGCGCTCAGCTCGTGCACCGCTACCGCTGCGGCCGGATCTCGGGCCTCCGCGCTTGTCGGCCGGGGCATTGGCACGCACCTCGTTGAAGAGGTCGGCGATGCTTTCGCCGCTATCGGCTTTCGGCAAGGGCTGGCGCGGGATGGCCACCAACAGCTCGGAGGTGACCGGTGCGGTTGGGATTTTCTGTTCGATATAACTTTCGATTTCCGGCAGACCCTGGGCATACAGTTCGCAGGCAAAGCTGATGGCATCACCCTCGGCGCCAAGGCGGGCGGTGCGGCCGATGCGGTGCACGTAATCGGCGGCATCGAAGGGTAGGTCGAAGTTGTAGACATGGCTGACGCCGTCGATATGCAGCCCACGCGCGGCGACATCGGTCGCGACCAGAATTTCAAGCTCGCCGCGCTGGAACTTTGCCAACAACGACTGGCGTTTTTTCTGAGGCACATCGCCCGAGAGCACGCCGACCCGGTAATGCGCCTTCTCAAGCGCACGCGCAACGCGCTCGACCCAGACCTTGGTGTTGACGAACACCATGCTGCGGCTGCTTTCCACGCGTGACAGCAGACTGATCAACAACGGCAGTTTTTCTTCCATGGCCGGAAAATACAGAAGCTGGCGGACGCGCGCGGCGGTGACCGTTTCGGTTTCCACCGAAAGCTTTTCCGGATCGTTCATGTGCTCGTAGGCGAGCTCAAGCACACGGTGGCTGAGTGTGGCCGAGAACAGCAGGGTCTGGCGCTCTTCGCGGATGGGTAGCTTGCGGAGCAGATAGCGCAGGTCCTTGATGAAGCCCAAATCGAACATGCGATCGGCTTCGTCCAAGATGCAGACTTCGCAGGCATGCAACGACACCACGCCCTGTCTGACATAATCGATCAGACGGCCCGGCGTGGCGATGATGATGTCGGTGCCCTGCTCGAGCATGGCTTTCTGTTTGTCATAATCGACGCCACCATACACCAGTGCAAACTTCAGGCCGAGCCGGGCGCCGAACTGCTCGGCGTCCTTAGCGATCTGGATGGCCAGTTCACGGGTGGGTGCCAGAATCATCGCACGTGGATCGGCGGCTCGGCGGTTAGCCAGCGCCGGCTTGGTCAGCAGGCGGTTCATACAGGCGATCAGGAAGGCCAGGGTTTTCCCGGTGCCGGTCTGTGCTTGACCGGCGACATCTCGGCCGCTGAGGGCAAACGGCAGGGTCATGGCCTGGATCGGCGTGCAGCGTGAGAAGCCGGCCTGTTCCAGGCCGTCAAGCAATGCAGGAGTGATATCGAAATTGGAAAAGGCTATATCGGTCAGTGCTTTATCAGTCATTTTTGGGTTTCCGCAGCAGCCTT
>NZ_JBIKSE010000083.1:0-2905 GCF_044348765.1 Arenimonas sp. | reverse complement strand
GTAGCTTTCGGCGTCGGCCTTTCACCGAAGCATGCCGTATCCGATGGTTTCGAGCGCATCAGCACCAGTCCGATTTACCGCGGTGATGCCGTGACGCGTCGTGCCGCCTCCCTGCAGGCCCATCCGCTGAACACCGGCCCGCGTCTAGTCATGCATCCCGCAGCCGCCGCCAAGGCTGGTCTGCAGGAAGGCCAGATTGCCAAGGTCGGTGACGGCACCGGCAGTGCCACGTTGCCGGTGGTGCTGAGCTGTATGATTCCGGAGTCCTGCGTCTGGATCGAAACGAATCATCCCGCCACCGCACCGCTATCGCAGACGGCTTCCCTGACCATCGTGGGGGCTGCCCTGTGATCGATCTCATCCGTGAATTCTTCCTGCAGTTCGGCCTCCTCGGCGGCCTGGCTTGGATGCTGGTCAAGATCCTGGTGATCATGCTCCCGGTCATTATTGCCGTGGCGTTCTATACCCTGTTCGAGCGTAAGATCATCGGTTGGATGCATGTGCGCCAGGGGCCGCAGTACGTCGGCGGTGTATTCGGTATCGGCGTCATTCAGGCCTTCGCCGATGTATTCAAGATGCTGTTCAAGGAACTGATCACGCCCGACAAGGCCAGTCCGTTCCTCTACCGTCTCGCACCATTGATTGCTCTGGCGCCTGCTCTGGCGGCCTGGTCCCTGATTCCGTTCGGTGAAAATGACACCGGACCGTTAGTGCTGTCCGACATCAATGCCGGCGTCCTCATGCTGCTTGCGCTGACGTCGATGGGCGTTTACGGCATCATCCTCGGTGGCTGGGCTTCCAACTCGAAATATGCGGTCATGGGAGCATTGCGCGCCGCCTCGCAGGTCATCAGCTACGAAATCGCTATGGGTTTTGCCCTGGTCGGCGTGCTGGTCGCTGCCGGCAGTATGAATCTGACGGAAATCGTCAATGCTCAAGCTGGCAACAGCGGATTCCTGGAATGGTTCTTCATTCCGTTATTCCCCTTATTCCTCGTGTATTTTATTTCCGGAACCGCCGAAACCAACCGCGCACCGTTCGACGTCGCCGAGGGCGAGTCGGAAATCGTCGCCGGGTTCCATGTCGAGTATTCCGGTTCCGCTTTCGCTATTTTCTTCCTGGCTGAATACGCCAACATGATTCTGATCAGCTTCCTGACTGCCTTGCTGTTTCTGGGTGGCTGGCTGTCGCCTTTCCAGGGATGGCTTGGTACCGAAGGCGTCGCCGGCATGCTCGCTGCACCCGGCAGCCATTGGCTGTTCTTGAAAGCCCTGTTTTTCGCGTTCTGCTTCGTTTGGTTCCGTGCCAGCTTCCCGCGCTACCGCTACGACCAGATCATGCGCCTGGGCTGGAAAATATTCATTCCGATCACCATTGCCTGGATTTTCGTGGCGGCGGTTGCGGCCTACAATAACTGGTTTGTCCTGGGAGCTTGAGGCCATCATGATCCGACTATTCAATTACTTGAAAAGCCTGATGTTGGTCGAGTTCCTACAAGGGCTCTGGCTGACATTGACCTACATGTTCAAGCCGAAGTACAACATCAATTACCCCTTCGAGAAATTTCCGCAGTCCATTCGTTTCCGCGGGCTGCATGCGCTGCGTCGTTACCCGAACGGAGAAGAGCGCTGCATCGCTTGCAAGCTCTGCGAAGCGGTGTGTCCGGCACTCGCCATCACCATTGATTCCGCCCCGCGTGAAGATGGACAGCGCCGCACGACCCGTTACGACATCGATCTGTTCAAATGCATCTTCTGCGGATTCTGCGAAGAAAGCTGCCCGGTCGATTCCATCGTCGAGACCCATATCCATGAATACCACTTCGAAAACCGTGGCGAGAACATCGTGACCAAGCCGCAGCTGCTCGCCATCGGCGACCGTTTCGAAGCGGAAATCGCCGAACGCCGTCAGGCAGACGCGGCCTACCGATAAGGAGAGGGTGCTTGAATTTCGAAATGATTGCGTTTTACCTGCTTGCCGCCGTAGCTCTGTCGTCCGCAGTCGCGGTGATCAGTTTCCGAAACCCGGTGCATTCGGTGCTGAGTCTAGTGCTGACCTTTTTCTCCACCGCCTGTCTTTGGCTGCTGCTGCAGGCTGAATTCCTCGGTATCGTTCTGGTGCTGGTCTATATCGGTGCGGTGATGATCCTATTCCTGTTCGTGGTGATGATGTTGGATGTCCATACCGCTCCGCAACGTGAAGTCTTCATCAAGCATTTTCCGGTCGCCATCGCGGTCGCCGCGGTAATGTTCGCCGAAATTCTGCTGCTTCTCGGCGTGGGCAGTGTTCCCGCCCAGGTCATGCCGGTGGCGGACCCGGCACTTGCATTGCATGCCAGCAATCTGCACTGGATTGCACAGGCCCTGTTCACACGCTATATGCTGCCGTTCGAAACCGCGGCAGTCATCCTCACCGTGGCGATAGTGGTGGCGGTACTGCTGACCCTGCGCCGTCGCACGGGCACCAAGACCCAGAATCCGTCGGAACAGGTGCTGGTGCGTCGCGATGACCGTGTGCGCCTGGTTAAGATGGCGGCCATTGCTAAGTCCGACGACGGCGCACCGGAGGTCAAATGATTACGCTCGAACATTACCTCATTTTCGCCGCGGCCCTTTTCAGCCTAAGCATTGCCGGCATCATCATCAATCGAAAGAATGTCATTCTTCTGCTGATGTGCATCGAGCTCATGCTGCTCTCGGTCAACGTCAATTTCGTTGCATTTTCGCGGTTTCTCGGAAATGTCGACGGCCAGGTGTTCGTATTTTTCATTCTGACCGTGGCCGCAGCCGAAGCCGCCATCGGTCTGGCCATTCTGGTCACACTATTCCGCAACCGCCGCACCATCAATGTGGCCGAATTGGATTCTCTGAAAGGTTGATGCGATGTTGACTGAACCCACTCAGCT
>NZ_JBIKSE010000082.1:0-2926 GCF_044348765.1 Arenimonas sp. | reverse complement strand
TGAAACAGGACAACTATTCCATGCCTACATTTTCGCGTATCGCCGGTACCGGCAGCTATTTGCCCGAGCGGATCCTCACCAATGCCGATCTGGAAAAGATCGTCGATACCAGTGATGAGTGGATCGTTGCGCGCAGCGGCATCCGTGAACGTCATGTTGCCGCTGACGGCGAAACTACCAGTGATCTGGCCTACCAGGCATCCCTCAAGGCGCTCGATGCCGCCGGTCTGCGGGCCGATGAAATCGAATTGATCATCGTCGGCACGACCACGCCGGATATCGTGTTTCCGTCCACCGCCTGTCTGTTACAGGACAAGCTTGGCATCGGCGGCTGTGGCGCATTCGATGTCAATGCTGCATGCTCCGGCTTCCTCTTTGCCCTGAGCGTGGCCGATCAGTTCATCCGTGCAGGTACCGTCAAGAATGCTCTGGTCGTTGGTTCGGAAACCCTAACGCGTCTCATGGACTGGACTGATCGCGCCACATGCGTGCTGTTCGGTGATGGCGCCGGCGCAGTGGTTCTCAAGGCAGACACCGAGGCAGGTATCCTGTCCACCCATCTGCATTCGGACGGCGGCAAGAAAGAACTGCTAATTTGTCCGGTTGGTCCATCCAAGGGTTTCGAAATCGGCGCGCCCAACGCCGGCGTGAAAATCCTCATGGCGGGCAGCGAAGTCTTCAAGCATGCGGTCAAAGCGCTCGACTCCGTGGTCGACGAAACCTTGAATGCCAATGGTCTGAGCAAGACTGATCTCGATTGGTTAATTCCGCATCAAGCCAATCTGCGAATCATCGAGGCCACCGCTAAGCGTCTTGACATGTCGATGGACCAGGTTATCGTGACCGTCGACAAGACCGGCAACACTTCATCGGGTTCGGTGCCGCTGGCGCTGGATGAAGCGGTGCGCTCCGGAAAGATCCAGCGCGGCCAACTGATGCTGTTGGAAGCCTTCGGCGGCGGATTTACTTGGGGGTCAGCATTGATCCGCTACTGATTCGACCGGACTTGTGAGTACGGTTGAATAACTGGTCTAATGGCGTGCTTATCTTCCTCCGGAGCCGCCGAACCCATGATTCCGCAATTGGCATTCGTTTTTCCTGGTCAGGGCTCGCAGTCGCCCGGCATGCTGGCCGACTTGGCCGCTTTGCATCCTACCATTCGCGAAAGCTTCGCCGAGGCCTCCGAGGGCGCCGGTGTCGATCTCTGGCAAATCAGTCAGGACAATCCGGATGACCGGCTGAACCAGACCGAATACACCCAGCCCGCCTTGCTGGCCGCCGAAATTGCGCTTTGGCGGCTTTGGCAGGCGCATGACTTTGCACAGCCGATGTTTCTGGCCGGACACAGTCTCGGTGAATATGCAGCATTAGTCGCGGCGCGGGCATTAACCCTGAAAGACGCTGCCCGTCTAGTGCGTCTGCGCGGACAATTCATGCAGTCGGCGGTGCCGGCCGGCACCGGCGCCATGGCGGCGGTGCTCGGCGCCGAGGATGCGCAGGTCGAGCAGATTTGCAGCGACGTTAGTACGGCCGACACGGTGGTTGTACCGGCCAACTACAATTCCCCCGGGCAGATCGTCATCGGCGGTCATGCCGAAGCCGTTGATCGTGCCATCGCCGCACTGCAGGCAGCGGGTGTCCGCAAAACCATCAAGCTTGCTGTCAGCGTTCCATCACACACGCCTTTGATGCGCGAAGCAGCCGAGCAACTCCGTGATGCCATTGCCGCAACGGCCTGGCAGAGACCGGACCGGCCGATTATCCACAATGTGGATGCCGCACCGAAAGTCGATATCGCGGCCATTCAAGGTGCGCTGGTCGAGCAGCTTTACCTGCCGGTGCAATGGACCCGTTGCACGCAGGCCTTGGCGATTGCCGGCGTCCGCCATGCCGTAGAGTGTGGTCCCGGCAAGGTTCTGGCCGGACTGGTCAAGCGCATCGATAAAACGGTTTCGACCTATAATCTGGCAAGCGCTGTCGATTGGCAGGCAACGGCTTCCCAAGCATTCGAATGAGGATACACAATGACCCATGATCTTAGCGGTGAAGTGGTTCTGGTCACCGGCGCCAGCCGGGGTATCGGTGCGGCAATCGCCGATCTGCTCGCGGCACGCGGTGCCAAAGTAGTCGGAACTGCGACCTCGGAAACTGGCGCCCAGGCCATCACGGCCCGAATGGCCCCCGTCGGTGGCCTCGGCAAAGTGCTCGATGTCACCGATAGCGTCGCGGTTGAGGCCGTCATCGAGGACATCGGCAGGAATATCGGTCCGATCAGCGTATTGGTCAACAATGCCGGAATCACCCGCGACCAGATTCTGATGCGGATGAAGGATGAGGACTGGAACCTCATTCTCGACACCAATCTGAGTTCGGTCTACCGTACCAGCAAGGCGGTCATGCGCGGCATGATGAAAGCACGCAAGGGCCGCATCATCAACATCGCCTCGGTCATCGGTTTGACCGGAAATGCCGGACAGGCCAACTATGCCGCTGCTAAGGCCGGCATCATCGCTTTTTCGAAGTCCCTCGCCAAGGAAATCGGATCCCGGGGAATTACCGTCAATGTGGTGGCGCCTGGATTCATCCAGACCGACATGACCGGCACACTGCCGGAAGAGGCCAAGCAGGCCTTGATGGGGCAGATCGCCTTGGGCCGACTTGGTAGCCCGTCCGATATCGCCGAAGCGGTGGCGTTTCTGGCCGGTCCGGCGGCGGCCTACATCACCGGAGAAACCCTGAATGTGAATGGCGGCATGTACATGCCATGACCATTCCGGTCAAAATTTGATAAAATGCTCCAAATCCTGTCCGGCGTGGTTTGGGCCAAGCGCCGGCGGCATGATTCCACAGCCCAAAATCGTTACTCCTCGGGAGGAGACAGTTTCATGAGCACTATTGAAGAACGCGTTAAGAAAATTGTGGTTGA
>NZ_JBIKSE010000110.1:0-2928 GCF_044348765.1 Arenimonas sp. | reverse complement strand
GAAAATGTTCATTGTTGATTTAGTTAATTAGGAATGTTATGAAGATTCTTGTGTATGGTACGGAAACCTTTACTGATTATTCTACTTTTATGCGTGGTTTAATTGTTGCCATTGAAGATAGCTTATATGCAAATGATAGTAAGATAGAGGTATATACTGCTGGTCCTCATAAAGTTAATGATTTTACAGCAGAGTTTATTAACCGAACAGAAGGATTCTTTAAGCAAAAGAAAATTAAAACTAAGTTTAGTAGGATTCGTAAGTCTGATGTTATAGAAAACTTTGACTCCTATTCGTTTGATCACGTCCTATCTTTTAATTCAAAAAGCGATCAAAAACTTTTTGATGTAATTATAGACAAGGCGGAAACCAGCAAGGTTCCGTCCTCCTACTACAAGTACTAATGATTGAGGAATCATGTTAATTACAAATTATGAATACGCAGACAAAATTGTTAATCAAAACAAAAGTCTTTCTTGGGAAGGCTGGGACATCCTTGAAATAACCCCTAGCCACAATGCAGAGTTTAATAAAGAAGGAAAGATTATTGATGGAAATTGGGCGTTTGTAAAAACCTACCAGCTTACAGAAAAGGGCTGGGAGGTTCCTAAAAAATATGTTAGATGAAGAGTGGGTAGTAAAAGCTAATTGCAGGGCAACAGATAAAGATTATTTCTTTGAAAAATACGAAGAAGATCAGGCTGTGGCTGTTGTTGTAGACAATATCTGTCTTACCTGTCCAGTAATTATAGATTGCTTTAATCATGGCACGACTAATGGTGAGTGGGGAGTGTGGGGTGGTGTATACTTAGTTGATGGAGAAATTAATGCAATTAAAAATGCACATAAGACTCCAGAAATTTGGAAGGAATTACTGGCAGCAGTAGGAACTGACGATGAAGTATACTAAAGAAATGGGTACTGCTATTCATGCAGTAAAGCCACCAAAAGATATTGTTGTAGATATTACATCTAGGGCAGATTATCCAGGATACGTTGGTATACGTTTGTATGAGAATCAAATTATGTCGTTGTCTGAAGCTAAACAGTTAGAGGTAATGAATTACTTGCACACAGTAAGATTGGCTATTGAATCGTTTGGAGCTAAATGCTTTTTTGACGGTGTAGCTGGAGACCCTCCAAGAGGCACACAGTAATGTTTCACAGGCTCATATGGATGATTGAAGAGCAGGTAACGGCTGAATTAGTTTCATTTGGTGCCCATTCTTCTCGTGTGAAATATTTCACAAACGGCATAGAGTACGATGAAATCGTTATGAATGAAGACTTTATTACATATGATAAACTAGGATTTGAATACGAGGCTATTGAAAATCCTGAAATTTAACCGTATGTCTGATAAACTAGTTAGATGCACAAAAAGTTTCTTGCCTCTATATTTTCGGTGCTATTAGTTTTTGCTCAAGCAACACCAGCAAGTGCCTCAGATTCTGTTAGATATAAGTCCACAGAAATTCAGGTTATTCCAAAAGGCAAATGGACCACATTAAAGTTTAAGGGTGGCAAGACAGAGATCCAAGGTAATGGAAAAAGATCCCTATTTTGTTATCAGGCTGGTATTGATACAAAAGGCAAGAAAAAACCATCCTATATTAAATTAAGAATCACTAGAATAGTTCCAGGTCCAAATGATCCAAGTGCCACTAACACATATTTCTTTACTGAAAAGCCAGGAAGTGAATTTGTAGCTTCTAACTGTTGGAACATTGTAACAAAACATCCTGTTGTAGTTCAAATTAGAATTACTGGTGGAAGTAAAACATATAACTCTGACATAAGACAATTTAAAATGTGGACTCCAGGTGGAGATTACCCACAAGATTTCTCAGATTTTATTCCTGAAACAACCATTAATTAGTCCAATGATATAATTAATTAGTTAAACATTAAGAGATGTTTAACAAGGAGTACAACTGAAAAATTGAAGAAAATTCTTTCCTACCTACTATTAATTCCAATATTTTTCATTGGTACGATGTTTTTAGCGTCTCCAATAACCCAGGCTAACACTCCATTAGTTTGCAACATGTCTACAATTACTGGAGATGATGATGGATCTTTTCCAATGACCCTACCTTTTAGTTTAACTTTAGGCAATACAGAGTATAATCAAATTTTTTATAGTACTAATGCAACTGTAACATTTGGAAAAGCGGATGGAACTTATTGGGACTATCCACAAACACCATCTATATCAATAGCTGGAAAAGACTGGGTTTCTTTTGGAGAAGGTGCATATACTTCATATGGATATAATGAAAATTCCTTTTGTATAGAGTGGTCTGTTAGACCATTTCCACAGTCTACTGGACCTTTAACCCAAATGAGATTGGTTGTTACTAAGTTTTCAAATGGTGGATGGCATGGTGAGATTGTTACAATGACAAATCTTCCAGCAGATGCAAGAAGAGCAATTAGATATCAAGAAGGTCAGGCTGTTGTTCCTATGGAAGCAGCTTTTGATGTTAATGGTGGAATGCCTATTGAGGTTGAGCCATCACCAACACCATCTAGCTTTACAGAGCCTCCAGTTGTTCCAAGTGAAACTCCTACTCCTACTCCAGAGCCAAGCCCTACTGCCAGCCCTGAACCACAGCCGTCAATATCACCGCAGCCAACAATAGAACCGTCACCGCAACCATCAGAGCCAAGCCCAGTACCGTCAGAACCTGTTGTGCTGCCTTCAGAAATCCCTTCACCTATTCCAGTCCCCTCTTTTTCAAGTCCCTCAGAATTTCCGTTGCCCCCTGTAGCACCTGAGATAATTCCAGACCCAATTCTTGAGCCAGAGATTTCATATCCAGAACCATTAATTCCAGATCCAATTGAGAGCTCATTTCCTGATCTAGATCTTCCATCCATTGATCTTCCATCTAATAATGTTATCACAGAAATAACTGATGAAGA
>NZ_JBIKSE010000019.1:0-33071 GCF_044348765.1 Arenimonas sp. | reverse complement strand
TGATTCCGACCGGCCGATGGGGTGCACCCGAACTGGTCGCGCGCTACTCCAATCTTGATCTCGATGACAACGCGGTAGCGGGTGGATCTTTTGAGAAAACCTATCTGGGTCTGAACTGGTGGGCCACTAAGCGCTGGAAATTCGGCATTGGCTGGGGACGTACCTGGTTGGATAAAAACGGCGTGACCGGCGTGACCGATGCGGTGCTCAGCCGCATTCAATGGGTATACTGAGCGCGACTATCTACTCTAGAAAAACTGACAAGGATCCATTATGAAACTGCGTAATCTGCTCTCTGCCGCCATCGTCCTCGCTGGTACCCCGCTGGCCAATGCACACGCCGATGAAGGCTGGGACTGGGGGCTGACCCCGTATGTCTGGGCAGCATCCATTTCCTCCGATTTGCGCGAGGATGCGCCGCCGGTCGGCAATGAAACCGACTTCAGCAACATCATCAGCAAAATCGATATGGCGTTCATGGGCCATGTGGAAGGCCAGGGTGATGACTTCGGTGCGTTCGGTGATGTCCTGTATCTTTCGATGGCCGATGATCGTACCGGTCGTTTCGCTCAGTCCGATGCCGATCTCGATGCACTGGTGTATGAACTCGCGGGTGTCTGGGCGCCGGGCGAAGTGCGCAACCAGGGACTCGAAGTGTTCGGCGGTCTGCGCCATATCGTGGTCGATTTTAATGTGGACATCGATCCGAACGCTGCACTGCTCAACACCTGGAATGTCGGCGTTGACCAGTCCTTCAGCGATGCCATGCTGGGCGCCCGCTACAAAGGCACCATCAGCGACAAGTGGGGTTATTCACTGCGTGCTGATGGGTCCTGGGGTGATACCGAGGGCACCTACAGCACCAGCATCGTTTTTGCCTACAGAACCGAGAGTGGCGGCGCCTGGAATTTCGGCTATCGCTACATGGATACCGAGCTGGCCGTAAAAACCACCTCGATTTCCCTGCAACTGCATGGCCCGGTTATCGGCTATACCTTCAACTTTTGATTACTTTAGACGGTGCTTCACAAACGGCGCTTCGGCGCCGTTTTTTTTGGAGCTCTATCGCCGCCTCGCTTGTTGATCTGAAGACGCAACTCGCGCGGCGTGCAGTTGAACCAGCGGTTGATGGCTCGTGTAAAACTGCTTTGACCAGAAAAGCCCAGTAGACAGGCCGACTCATGAAGAGAAATATTTTCGTTGGCGAGGTAGATGTGCGCCATGTTCTGACGCACATCATCGAGGATATCCGAAAACTGCGTGCCTTCCTCTTCAAGTCTGCGCTGAAAAGTGCGATCGGTCAGATTAAGCCGAGTCGCGATATCATTCCGGCTCGGCTCTCCATCCGGAAGAAGTTTGGCAATCAATCGTCGGGCTTGCTGGGTATAAGGGGATACGCCAAACTGCTGCATGCGTTGTTCGGCAAACCGGTCATGGATGGAGGCCAGGGAATCGTTAGCGGTGAGCAGCGGAATCGCCAGTTGCGCCTTGCTGAATTGCATCGAGACGCATTCGGCATCGAAAAAAATCGGACATCGGAATAAACGTCGGTAGATGGCCGGCCGGTTCGGGCTGCGGTGCGTGAATGCAATTCGCAGTGGATGCAGTTCCTGTCCGGTAATCCAGCGCAGGAAGTTCAATGTAAACAAAGAACAGAATTCATGAACCTGACGGACTTCCGGAAGTCGGGCATGTTGGAAGTGGATTTCGAAGCATTTTCCGTCTTCCGCAGCGATCAGGCGGGCACTGGTCGCGCTGGTGAGCGATCCGATGTAATTCGTACAGCGACTCAACGCGGCATCCAGGTTCTCGGCAGTCATCATCGAATAACCGAGGGCCCCGATCGCGGTGGGTTTGAAGGTGTTGGCAGCAGCCAGACCGAAATCGCGGTTTCCGGATTCCAGTGCCGCCGCATTGAGAAGATCGTAGCAGAGCTGGTCGGCAAGGGCGCCTTCCGGCACGTGCAGCATATCCAGATCGATGCCGACCTTCTGGGCCAGATCTAATCCATCCTGTCCCGAGCTATTGATGGCTTCCACCATGTAGCGTAGCCACATGGTGGACGTCATCGGCTTGAGCGTTTGAGCACTGGACATGGGTTACCTTTACGGAGGCGCGGCCAAGGGCAATAAATTGACCGTTAAGGCAAATACCATACGGCAAGACTCGACTACCATCAAGCTATAAAAATACCTATAAATCTATTTTTCAGGAGAAAATTATGAAGACATATCAATGGCTTGTTTCGGCAGTATTTTTTGCAGGCGTGGCCGCCGTTTCCGGCTGCAAAAAACAGCCCGCGGTCGATGGCGGATCGTCCACGGTTGCTGCCACGTCCGGCTATCAGTTCGAAAACGGCTACCCCAGCCGCGAAACGGCCGAGAAGCTGTACGACGAGATGGATTACCAGCGGGCAACGCAGGCTTATCTCTGGGCCTTGCCGGCGGTCGGCTACAAGGCCCTCTACGACGCCCAGAGCAAAACCTTCGGCGCCGCCAACGGCGATGTCGTGTTCTACCGTGACCTGAAAGACAAGGCAGGGATGCTGACCCCCAACATCACCACCCTGTATGCCTTCAGTTTCTGGGATCTGGCCAAGCAGGGCCCGATGGTGGTCGATGTGCCTGCCGGCCTGACCGCCGGTGGCGTCCTGGACATCTGGCAGCAGCCGATTACCGATATGGGTCAGACCGGGCCGGATAAAGGCGCCGGCGGCAAGTACCTCATTCTTCCGCCCGGCAGCGAACCGGTGACGGCTGACGGCTACTATGTGGTGCAATCCCCGAGCAATCAAGTCTGGTTCGGCACCCGTGGCCTTGACCCGGACAAGGCAGTGGCTGACGCGACCGTGCGCAAGCACCGCATTTATTCCTGGAGCCAGCGCGCCAATGCCCCGGAAACCAAATACCTTGAAGTCGGCGGCAAGGACTGGCAGTCGGCGCAGCCGAATACCCTCGAGTACTGGCGTCTGCTGGCCGAGCTGTATGCCAACGAGCCAGTGGCCCCGCGCGACCGCATGATGTTCGGCATGCTGAAGGCGCTTGGCATTTCGCCCGGTCAGGCATTCAAGCCGGATGCGCGCCAGGCCCGCATCCTCACCGAGGCCGCCAAGACCGGCGAGCTTATGGCCCGCACCATCGCCTATGAAAAACGCTTCGAAGGCGCGACCGTGTATCCCGGAAAACAATGGGAATACGCAGTCAAGTTCGATCTCAATCAGGAAGATCCGGAACAGACCCGGGTGCAGTTCGACGAGCGCGCCTCCTGGTTTTACGAAGCCATCGGCATGTCGACCGGCATGCAGGGCCGCATCGTCGGGTTCGGCCAGGTCTACCTGGAAACCTCGAAGGACAAGGATGGCAACTGGCTGGATGGTGGAAAAACCTACAAGATGCGTGTGGAGCCGAACCCACCAGTCCGACAGTTCTGGTCCATCACCCTGTATGACAACTTGACCCGCGGACCGCTGATCACCGACCAGGGTGCAGCCGACCTGAGCTCACGAAAACCGGATCTGGTCACCAATGCCGATGGCTCGGTCGACGTCTATTTTGGTCCGGAGCGCCCGGCCGGCGCCACCAACTGGATCAAAACCACGGCTGGCAAGGGCTGGTTTCCATACTTCCGATTCTATGCTGCGACTGAGTCCTATTTTGACAAGTCCTGGCAGCTCAATGATATTGAGCACTTGAATTGAGTGGCTCTTACACGCTTGCTGGACGATGACGAGCGCATGCATATCCGTTGTAATATGGTCAACAAATATCGTCAGGGGAGTAGTGTGTCCATGCGGAATAGTATTGCTTTTGTTCTCTTGAATCTGGCTGTATCCGGAGCATTGGCCCAGGATGCGGAAGCACCGAAAGCGGTCAACAACGGCACCGATCCGACCAAACTGCAGACCGTGGCCGAGGCCAAGTACGAATACCTCGATCTGCAGAACGGATTCAGCAGCGGCACGCTGCGCCTGAGTTATACCACGCCGCTGGATGAGGCACAGAGTTATGCCCTGCGCGTGCGTGTGCCGGTGACCTATGTCGATGTGCTGGGCGATGACGGCTACGACATCGGCGATGCCTCGCTGGAAATTTCCCATGTGTTCGGGCTGACCAAACAGCATGCATTCGTGGCCAAGGGCGAACTGATCTTCGATACCGCTGGCCGGCCCGAACTGGGCACCGGGCAGAACGTGTTCAAGGGCACCTTCATCTACGCTAAATTCCTGCAGGGCGGCAACATCTTCGCGCCGGCCTTGGTGCAGAGCAACAGTCTCTGGGGCGACGGCAACCGCCCCGATGTGAACACCACCACCATCGATTTCTATTATGTGCCCAAGTTGGCCAATCCGAAGAATCTGATTACCTACGATCCGGCCCTGAATTTCGATTGGGAAAACGACAAACAGTTCGCTAGCCTAGCGGTCACCTTCGGGCGCGTGCTCGGTCCGCAGTTAGGCGGCAATGGCATTCTGTTCGCCAAACCATCGGTGTATGCCGGCAGCGACAGGCCTGGAAGCTGGGGCTTGGAAGTAGGCTATAAAGTCATTGGTTTTTGAAGCCGGAAGCACACTCCGTTCACGGGAGCGTGGGTCAATAGAAGTATCAGGTTTATCGTCACCCGTCAGTTAACCTTAAGTTTTAGGAGCTATCGCAATGAAGACAAAGCAGATTTCGATCATGATTTCCCTCGCCCTGTCACTTATGGTCATCGCGGCTTGCAAGCCGAAGGCGCCTGCGGCTGAAATTCCGGCCAGCAGCGACGCTGCAACAACGCAGGCACCGGTCACGCCCGAAACGGGATATCCGGAGCGCGCCTATTTTGGCGATACGCACGTGCATACCGGGTGGTCATTCGATGCCGGCCTGGATGGTGCCGTCACCTCGCCCGAAGATGCCTTCCGTCTGGCAAGTGGCGCAGAGGTTACCTCGAATAGCGGCCAAATGGTTAAGTTACAACGCCCGCTTGACTGGATGGTAATCACCGACCACTCAGACGGCATGGGTACGATCAATGAAGTCCAGTCCGGCAACCCTGAAATGATTGCCGACCCATTCCTCAATACGCTGTATGAAGCCATGAAGGGCAACGATCCCAAGGCGCGCGGCGCCGCCGTGCTGGAAGTGATCAATCGACAGTCGAACGGCAATTTGCCGAAGCAGGTCATGGATCCGAAATGGATGGTTTCGGCCTGGCAGAAAACCGCAGCCACCGCCGATAAATACAACAAGCCCGGCACTTTCACCGCCATGATCGGCTATGAGTGGACCAGCAATGCCGGCGGCGGCGATAACCTCCACCGGAATGTCATCTATCGCGACGATGCCAGTTTCGCAAAACAGATGATTCCGTTCACTACTTTCCAGAGCGAAGATGCCGAAAAATTGTGGGACTGGATGGCGGCCTATGAGCAGAAGACCGGTGGCAAGGTGCTCGCCATTCCGCACAATGGCAATCTATCGAACGGACGCATGTTCGAGGAAACCCGCTTCGACGGTTCACCGATGACGGCTGAATATGCCCAGAATCGTCAGCGCTGGGAACGCCTGTTCGAGCTGACCCAAATCAAGGGCCAGAGCGAAAGTCATCCGAGCCTGTCGCCGGGCGATGAATTCGCAAGCTGGGATATGTGGGATACCGGCAATCTGAACGGCGTGGTCAAAAAGCCGGGCATGATCCGAACCGAGTATTACCGCGAAGCGCTGAAATCGGGGCTGCGGCTGGAAGCCAAGTTGGGTGCCAATCCGTTCAAATACGGCGCGCAGTCCGGTACCGATACCCATACCGGCCTGGCCACCGCGGAAGAAAACAATTTCTGGGGTAAGTTCAAAAATCTGGAACCGCGAGCCGGTCGTTGGCAGCCGGTGGTTACCGGCGGTCCCGGCCCCGGCGGCCATCGCGGATGGGAGCAGTCCGCAGCGGGCTACACCGGCGTCTGGGCCACCTCGAATACACGTGCCGCGATTTGGGATGCGATGATGCGCCGCGAAACCTTTTCCACCACCGGCCCGCGCATGACGGTACGCTTCTTCGGCGGCTATGATTTCGCTGATTCGGATGCCGCCGGTGATGTTGCCAAAGCCGGCTACAGCAAAGGCGTTCCGATGGGTGGTGATTTGAAAGCCGCGCCGGCCGGCAAGAAAGCAGGATTCCTGATTGCCGCCATGAAGGACCCCGATGGCGCCAACCTGGATCGCGTGCAGGTCATCAAGGGCTGGCTGGGTGCCGATGGCAAGACCCATGAAAAAATCTACGAGGTGGTCTGGGCCGGTGAACGCAAACCCGATGCCGCCGGCAAGTTGCCGCCGGTAGGTAACACTGTTGATATGGCCAAGGCGAGCTATGCCAACAGCATCGGTGCCGCACAACTGATCGCCCACTGGGCCGATCCCGATTTCGATCCTGCCCTGAAGGCGGTTTATTACGCCCGTGTTCTGGAAATTCCGACACCGCGTTGGACTGCATATGATCAGATGCGCTTCAAAGATAAAATGCCCGACAACATTCCAACGAGCCTGCAGGAGCGTGCATTTACTTCACCGATCTGGTATTCACCCAATTGAAGCGGCATAAAACCTAATGGTATCCTCAACGGCGGAGTGCCACACTCCGCCATTTTTTTAACGGAGCCTGTGTGAATTTCCGAAACATCCTGCGTGAACCCGTCCTGCACTTCCTGTTGATTGGTGTATTTCTTTTCCTCCTGTACGGCCGCGTGGCGCCGGAGAGTGCCGACAGCCGCACCATCGAGGTCAGTGCCGCCCGTATCGAAAGTCTGGAAAACCAGTTCCGTGCGGTCTGGAGCCGTGACCCGACGCCGGAAGAACGCCGCGGCCTGATTGACTCCTTTATCCGTGATGAAGTGCTGTACCGCGAAGGTGTGGCGATGGGCATGGATGGTGATGATCCGGTCATCAAGCGCCGCGTGCGCCAGAAGATGGAGGTCATGTCGGAGGAGGCTGGTGAGCAGCTGACGCCGACCGATACCGAACTGTCCGACTATCTGGCCAAAAATCCGGACAAATTCAGGCGCCCGCCGGTGCTGAGTTTCGAACAGGTGTATTTCTCTGGCGATGCGACCGTGGCCGATATCGAGGCCCGGAGCAAGGCGGCCTTGCCGGAACTGAACCGTGGTGCGCCATCATCCGCATTCGGTCAGCCAACCCTGCTTCCATCAACAATTGAGCGACAGCCGCTGGATCGGATTGTCCGTGACTTCGGTGCGGATTTCGCCGCAAAGCTGGCGACATTGCCCGTGGATATTTGGCAGGGACCGATTGCGTCCGGCTTCGGTGCTCATCTGGTACGCATCGGCGAGCGCCAGCCGGCCGAGCTGCCGTCCTTGGCGGATATCCGGCCGATGGTGCAACGCGAATGGGAAAACGACCGCCGTGAGCGCAATAGTGCCGAAAGCTACCGCGAGATGGCGGCGAACTACCGGATCGTCATCGATGGCAAGACAGTCAAAGGTGATAAACCGTGATCCAGCGTGTTTGCATCACCTTGCTGGCGGCATTATTGCTGTGGCTTCCGCAAAGGGCCGGTGCCGATGACTTCAAGCCCGCCTATCTGCAGTTGACCCAGACCGGTGCCGAAACCTATGAGGTGATGTGGAAGCTGCCGGCGCTGGACGAAAGCACCGCCCTGAAACTAACGCCGCATTTCCCTGACGGCACGCGGGAGCTGACCATCCCGCGCGTGGTATTTGCCAATAACATGGCCATCAAGCGTTGGCGCATCGGCGTTCCGGAAGGATTGAACGGCAAGTCCATCCGCATTTCCGGTCTGGCCGAAGCCCGCACCGATGCCATCGTGCGCGTGGTGCGTGAAGACGGCAGCGAACAGGTCGGACGGATTCTACCCGGCAGCAGTGCCTTCAGCGTTGAGCCGAGTCCGGGGCCCTACGAGATCATCCTGACCTATACCGTCATCGGCATTGAACACATTCTGCTCGGCTTCGACCATCTGCTGTTCGTGCTGGCGCTGGTGATGATCGTCCGATCCACGCGCCGTCTGCTGTGGACCATCACCGCGTTTACCTTGGCGCATTCGATTACCCTGAGTCTGGCCACGCTTGGCGTGCTGCATGTGCCCGGTCCGCCGGTGGAAGCCATCATCGCGCTGTCGATTGTGTTCGTCGCCGTCGAAATCATGCATCAGCGCCAGGGCCGCATCGGCCTGACCGCACGCAAACCCTGGATCATCGCGTTTGCTTTCGGCCTGCTGCATGGCCTTGGATTTGCCGGCGCGCTGGCCGAAGTCGGGTTGCCGGAGAACAGCATTCCCTTGGCGCTGCTGTTCTTCAATATCGGCGTGGAAGTCGGCCAGATCCTGTTCATTCTGGCGGTGCTGGCCCTGTACCATCTGGCCAGGAAATTGATTGCTGCACGCTTTGACCTGAAGCGCCTGGAACCGGTGCCGGTCTATCTGATCGGCGGCATGGCTAGTTATTGGGTGATTGAACGGGTGACCGGATTCTGGAGCTGAGCCCTTATTCCATCGGTCCCCGTTTCAAGGACTCGTCCGACCAACCGCCGCCGAGGGCGCGGTACAGATCGACATGCGCCAGCAACAGATCACGGCGTGCCCGCGCCAGTTCCAATTCGGCCGAATACTGCCGGCTTTCGGCATCCAGCACTTCCAGATAGCTGTTGACTCCGGCCTTGTAACGCATGTCCGGCACACTGTCGGAAACCTTAATCATGCGTCCACCCTAAACGGAGTATCCTCGGCCTCAACGAATGTGGAGTGTCAGGGAAGGCGTGGACCAACGCAGGGGAATCTGCAGGGTGCGGCTGGCGGCATCGTATCGGCTGCCGTTGTGGGCAATGCCATCGACGCGGATTTCGGCAGGTGTGGCCGGCCAATTGTGTACCACCAATTCAATGTGGCGGATTTTCGGCTCACCGGCGAACTCACCTTGGCGTTGCAGGGTAATGCCAAGGGACTTGCCGCGCTGCTTGGCTGAAAAATCCAAGCGCTCGAATTGTTTGTCGCGCAGGGCATTCGGATTCTTGCCGTCATCGTCATACATGACACCGCTGGCCGACTTTACCGAGCTGTCGGCGTAGTAATGCAGCTGCAGTTTTCCGCTGTCATACTGCGTGGTATTGCGCATGTCGCCGGCGGCCATCGGAATGAAGGCGCCGGCTTTCACGAACACCGGAATGGTGTTCAGCGACACCGGTGCTGCAATGGTTCTGCCGCCGGCGATGCGGGCATCGTTCCAGTAATCGAACCAGATGCCTTTCGGAAGGCTGACATTGACCGCCGTGGTGCCCGGCTCGGTGACCGGCGTGACCAGAAACGCATCGCCCCAGAAATAAGTCTGCGCGTTATCGATCAGCTTCGGATCGGTTTCGTCGCTGAAAAACAGCGGCCGCATCAGCGGCATGCCGCTCAGGCTGTTCTGGTAGGCCAGCGTGTAGTTGTAGGGCAACAGGCGGTAGCGCAGGTTAACGAACGGACGCAGCACGTCCTGCACCGCCGCATCGTGGAATACCGGCTCGGACGCAATATGATCCTGCGCATGCGGCCGGTACACCGGCTGGAACACCCCGTACTGCAGCCAGCGGATGTACAGTTCCGCATCGAATTTCTCGCCGCCGGCGAAGCCACCCAGATCCGAGTGCATGTAGGCCAGACCCAGAAGGCTCATCTGCAGGGACAGTTCCACCTGCGGTTTCAGGCCGCCCCACTCACGCGCGACATCGCCGGTCCAGGGCATCATGCCGTAGCGTTGGCTGCCGGCGAAACCGGAACGCATCATGTTGAACGGCCGTTCGTCCGGCGTGTCCTTGAGGGCGTTTTCGTAAACCATCTTCGCCCACTGGTGGCCGTAGGCATTGTGCACGGCGTCGCCGCTGCCGATCAGATGGCGGGTATCACCCGGATGCACTTCCGGCTCGCCCAGATCGCCCCACCAGCCGGCCACGCCCTGTTTTTTCAGGCCGCGGTAGATGCCCCAGAACCAGTCCTGGGCTTTCGGATTGAATACGTCGACCAGGCCGGTGTTACCGAAATAAAAATCGAAGGTTTTCGGCTGGCCATCGGGACCGGGCGTGATCGCACCGGCATTCACGGCTTCCTGCCAACGCTTGGAACTGGTCAGGATGAACGGTTCGGTGATCAGAATGGTGTTGATGCCGTCCTTTTTCAGATCGGCGATCAGGCCTTCCGGATCGGGAAACGCTTTTTTATCCCAGGCCAGATTGCCCATATGGCCCTTGATGTCGGGGCCGAACCAGTACAGGTCGAGAATCAGTGCATCGACCGGAAATCCGGTCTGTTTGAACTTGGCCGCGGTAGCGCGGACTTCGGCATCGTTGCGGTAGCCGAAGCGCGAGGCAAAATTACCCAAGGCCCAGCGCGGCGGCAGCGGTTGCCGTCCGGTCACGGCCGTGTAGTTTTCCAGGATTTCGGGATAGGTGTCGCCGGCCACCACCACGTAAGCCGTGCGGCCATCCACCGCCGAGAAGCGCAGCATGTCTTTGTCGGTTTTGCCCAAATCGACTTCACCGCTGGCGGTGTTGTCGAACAGCAGCAGGTATTTGTTGCTGGAAACCACCGCCGGCAGGCTGTAATACATCTGTTCGGCTTTGGTGGTGTAACCGTAGCTGGCTTTGTTGTACAGCGGTAGCTTGTGGCCGCGCCGGTCCATGCCGAGTACACGTTGACCGGTGCCCATCAGCTTTTCCTGCGGCTGCAGCGCGAAGTTGAATCCGCGCGATGTCCCGGTCAACTGCAGTCCGCCGTTCTCCGCCAACAGGGTTCTGCCGTCTTTCTCGAAGCGGATGCGCAGCGGTGATTTGTCGATGTGCACCTTCAACGCGGCAGTACCGAACTCGACGCGGCCCTTGCGCTCGGTCAGTACCGCCGCACCGGCGGATCGGCTCTCGACCAGGGCGAAGGAATCGAGCTGCGCCATGCCAGTCGGCTGGTAGAACACTTCCACCGATTCCGGATTCAGAAAGCGTACGCGCACCGCGCCTTTGTCAGTGCTCAGCGTCAGGCTGTTATCGCTGCGGGAAACGCGTTGTACCGTTTGTTCCAGCGCAGCAGCCGGCATGCTGATGGCAAAGGCTAGCGCGAAGCTCAGGTGGAATCGGAATGCGGTCATGGTGGGCCCTTAGTTCGGCAGTTCGAGAATGACGGATTGCAGCGGGGCCAGCTCCAGCGGGATGAATCCCATCATATTGGCGATCTGCAGACGGCTGTTGGCATCGCCCAGATGGTCTTTCAGGCGGTAGTCGCCGTCACGCAGCTGCCATTCGGCGATCAGCGTCGGCGGCAGACGCAGGGTGAAACGCTTGCTCTTGCTTGCGCTGAAATTACTGACGATGACCAACTTTTGCTTGGCGTTGTAACGGGCATAGGAGAACAGCTCGCCATCGTAACCGGTGTTGCCGATATTGGCTTTATGCAGATCGTGGTAATCGCCCATCAATGCCGACGCATTACGGGTGAATTGCATCAGGCGCACGTAATCGGCACGCAAGGCCTTTTCATCCGCAAACAGCGCGCCGCCATCGAACTTGCCGCCATTCATCCAGCGCTGGTGCGCCGGCACACCCCAGTAATCGAAAATGCTGGTACGGCTGGATTTGCCGAAGCCGGCATCGCCGTCTCCCTTCTCGCCGACGTCCTGCCCGAAGTACAGCATGGTCGGTGCGGTGCCGATGGTGGCCGAGACCACCATGGCTGGCAGGCCTTTGCGGGCATCACCGGCAAACGGCACGCTGGCGATGCGCTGTTCATCGTGATTCTCCAGGAAATGCAGCAGATGCGGCTCGATGTCGGCGTACTGCGTCTGGATGTCCACCAGGCGGTCGGTGCTGGCTTTGCCCTGCATCACCAGTTTCAGATGATCGTAGAAATCGACTTTGTCGTACAGGTAATCCATCTTGCCCAGATGCAGGTAATCGCGGTAGATTTTCGGGTTATAGACTTCCGCCAGCAACGTCGCCTGCGGGTTGCTGTGTTTGATGGCGCTATTGAGATAGCTCCAGAATTCGACCGGCACCATTTCCGCCATGTCATAGCGGAAGCCGTCCACGCCCTGGGCTAACCAGAATTGCGTGATGTCGCGGAATTTTTTCCAGGACGAGGGCACATCCTTGCCCTGCCAGAACGCGTAATGCGCCCGCCAGTCCTTGCCGGCGTAATCGGCCGGCAGGCGCGGGAAGTCAGTGCTTCCGTCCGGCTTCACGCCGTAATTGATCTTAACCGTTTCGTACCAGTCATCGAATTTTGGCTGTGCCGCGCGCGACCCATTGCCGGTCCATTTCGCCGGATTCTCGGCAAATTTACCGTCAATCTGCGGATGGGCTTCACCGTTGAGCACCCGGTAATCCGCCGGCCAGGCGGGAACCCGGAAGGCCTGGCCGGGCACGTAATAAAAATCGTTGTTTCGTGCGTATTCCACCGAGGTGTCGTCGTCGGCGCCGAAATCCCGCACGCCGGCTGGAGCGCCGCTGGAGCGGTAAGCACGCGCCACATGGTTCGGCACGATGTCGATCATCACCTTCAGGCCGTGCTTGTGCGAGCGCGCCACCAGTGCTTTGAATTCATCCAGACGCTTGGCCGGATCGCGGGCCAGATCGGGATTGACATTGTAATAATCCTTGACCGCATACGGCGAGCCCGCGCGGCCTTTGATCACGTCCGGATCGTCCCCACTGATGCCATACGCACTGTAGTCGGCAACCAACGCATGATGCGGTACGCCGGTGTACCAAATGTGGGTCACGCCGAGCTGTTTGATTCCTTCCAGCGCCTTGTCGTTGAAGTCTTCGAATTTCCCGACACCATTCTGTTCACGGGCGCCCCAGGGAATGTTGGCAGTCTGCCGGTTGCCGAACAGACGGGTGAACACTTGATAGATGACGACCTTGCCGTTCTGCGGTGAATCATCGGCGACCGGCGGCGGTGCGGCGGCCCGGGCGGGCGCCGCCAGAAGCAGTATGGTAAGAAGGCAGGAGAGGGTGCGGCGCAGAAGCATTGGGCGGTCCTGGAGTCGGGGTCAGGTCATGCTAAACGAGAAAGCCGGACCTGCCAATTTCCGGCGGTAACCGGTACGTGAATACGTATGTATCCCCGATGCCGTAACAGAAACTCTGGCAATCAGGATAGGGTAAGTCTGCATGAAGACAATTTGCGTGAATAAAAGGGCTCGCCCCCCGCTTACCGCAATAGGTCTTATTTGCACTTGGCCGGATTGGTGAAGTCATAAGCGGCCGCTTTTCGCGATGCTTGCATGCGGGCTCTGGTGACGCAGAAGCAAGGACACCGGTTTTCTCACGGACAGTCCGTTAGAGCAAACAGTCAACTTCCCCCATTGTCCTGGTCCGATTGCGAAGAAACAAGAGGCTCGGATAGGACAATGAAGAAGGTTGCGACGGGGCCTAGGAAGATGGAGAGGAGAAACCAATTGAGCCCGCTACGGCCTTTGCTCTGCGCCAATCCCGCATTGATAAGCATAAGCGTACCCCAGCCGACAACAAACTCACTGCTTTGCGTATCCATTATGATTTCCTCTAGGCGTTTTTCACGAGATAACCGTGTCGGCAAAATCACTCCGACAAAGTGAGCAGACTGGCGTTGCCGCCGGCCGCCGTGGTGTTGATGGTCAGCGTTCGCTCGGAGGCGAACTTCAGCAGGTAGTGTGGGCCGCCGGCTTTCGGGCCGGTGCCGCTCAGGCCTTCGCCGCCGAACGGCTGTACGCCGACCACCGCACCGATCTGGTTGCGGTTGACGTAGCAGTTGCCGACGCGCACGGTGCGTGCGATTTTGTTGACGGTTTCATCGATGCGCGAGTGGATGCCGAGGGTGAGGCCGTAGCCGGTGGCATTGATCTGCGCCAGGATGTCGTCGAGTTTTTCGGCCTCATAGCGGATCACGTGCAGCACCGGTCCGAAAATTTCACGAATGAGCTGCGACAGGCCGCTGATTTCATACGCGCGCGGCGCGAAGAAGCTTCCGTGCGTGCAGTCGTCGGAAAGCGCCACAGCTTTGATCAACTTGGCGTCTTTGTCCATCCGCTCGGCATGCGCCACCAGAATGGCTTTGGCGTCTTCATTGATGACCGGACCGACATCGGTGCTGAGCAGGCCCGGATCGCCGACGCTGAGTTCGTCCATTTTTCCGGCCAGCAGTTCGATGACGCGATCGGCGATGTCGCTCTGCACGAACAGAATGCGCGCAGCCGAGCAGCGTTGTCCGGCCGAATCAAAGGCCGCCACTACGGCATCGTTGACCAGTTGTTCCGGCAAGGCCGAGGAATCGGCGATCAACGCGTTCTGGCCGCCGGTTTCGGCGATCAGCGTGGCCAGCGGTGCATTGCGTGCGGCCAGCGCGCGGTTGATGGCCCAGGCGGTTTCAGTCGAGCCGGTAAACACCACGCCGGTCACACGCGGATCGCGGGTCAGGGCTGCACCCACAGTGGCGCCATCGCCGGGCAGGAATTGCAGAACTTCGGCCGGCACGCCGGCGTCATGCAGGATCTGTACCGCGAGATAGGCGGTCAAGGTCGTCTGTTCGGCCGGCTTGGCGATGACGGTGTTGCCGGCGGCGAGCGCGGCGGCGATCTGGCCGAGGAAAATGGCCAGCGGGAAATTCCAGGGGCTGATGCACACGAACACGCCGCGGCCATGTAGCTGCAGTTGGTTCGATTCACCGGTCGGTCCAGGCAGCGTTTCCGGCGCGCCGAAATGACGGCGGGCCTGTACCGCGTAGTAGCGGGCGAAATCGACCGCTTCGCGGACCTCCGAGACCGAGGCGGCTACCGACTTTCCGGCTTCCTTGATGCACAGTGCGATGATTTCCGGCATACGCTGTTCCATCAGGTCGGCGGCGTGCTCGAGAATTTTGGCGCGTGCGGCGGCCGGGGTGTGGTCCCAACCCGGATAGGCGGCGTGGGCGATGTCGAGCGCCTTCGAGACCTGCGTGCTATCGGCGGCCTGCCAGCGGCCGACGATCTGGCGACGGTCGGCCGGATTGCTGACATCGGTGAATACCGCGCTGGACATGGTGCCCGGGACCAGCGGCGTGGCCTGCCAGGGTTTGATCGCGGCGGCGATATCGGCGGCCAGACGGCTCAGGGTTTCATCATTCGCGAGCAGAACGCCCATGGAGTTTTTCCTTTCATCGCCGAAGATGGCGTTCGGTGTGGGAATGTGCGGATGCGGTTTGCTGGCGAAGCCGGCCACTGCCGTGACCGGGTCGGCGACCAGTTCCGCTGGCGGCAGCGAGGCATCGGTGATGCGGTTGACGAAGCTGGAGTTGGCCCCGTTTTCCAGAAGGCGGCGTACCAAGTAAGGCAGCAGGTCTTCGTGTGAGCCGACCGGTGCATACACGCGGCAGGGCACATCGAGGCGCTCCTTACCGATCACCTCGGCATACAGATGGTCGCCCATGCCGTGCAGGCGCTGGAATTCGAAGTCGCGGCCTTCGGCCATGGCGTGGATGGCGGCGATGGTCTGCGCGTTGTGGGTGGCGAACATCGGGTAAAGGGCATCGTGCGCCGCGAACATGCGACGCGCGCAGGCCAGATAGCTGAGGTCGGTATTGGCTTTGCGGGTGAATACCGGATAGCCGGCCAGGCCGTCGACTTGCGCTTTCTTGATTTCGGAATCCCAGTAGGCACCCTTGACTAGCCGCATCGGCATGCGCCGGCCGGTGCGACGCGCGGCATCGACCAGATAGTCGATGACGAAAGGCGCACGCTTCTGGTAGGCCTGTACGGCTAGTCCATAGCCTTCCCATCCGTCCAATGACGGGTCGGAGAAGACGCCAACGATGACTTCCAGCGACAGTTCCAGACGCTCAGATTCCTCGGCGTCGATGGTGAAGCCGATGCCCTGGGCCTTGGCCAGCTGGGCCAGTTCGAGTACGGCTGGGATCAATTCATCGAGCACGCGTTTGCGCTTATTGAATTCATAACGCGGGTGCAGTGCCGAGAGTTTGACCGAAATGGACGGTGCCGAGAACACGTCTGAGTAGGGTCCGCCGGCACCGATGGCGCGGATGGCATCGCGGTAGGCCTGCAGGTAGCGGGCAGCGTCCTTGCGGGTCAGCGCGCCTTCCCCGAGCATGTCGAAACTATAGCGGTAGGCGGCATTGTCGCCGGTGCGTGAACGTTGCAGGGCCTCATCGATGCTGCGACCCATGACGAACTGATGGCCCATGATGCGCATGGCCTGACGCACCGCCAGGCGGATGGCCGGTTCACCCAGACGGCCGATCAGTCGCTTGAATGAGCCCACCGCATTGCGTTGAGTTTCACCGGCAAGGCTGACCAGACGGCCGGTCAGCATCAGACCCCAGGTCGAGGCATTGACCAGCAAGGAAGTGGACTGGCCGACGTGGGCGTTCCAGTCGGCATCGCCGAGTTTGTCGCGGATCAGCTTGTCCGCGGTACCTTGGTCGGGGATGCGCAGCAGGGCTTCAGCCACGCACATCAACAATACGCCCTCCTCGGAGCTTAGGTCGTATTCGCGCATGAAGGCTTCGACCATGGCCGGATCGGACGCACGCAGTCGGGTGCGTTCGACCAGGGTGGCCGCTTCGGCCTGTACGGCAGGACCGGAGACCGGCGCTGCCGCCAGTAACTCAGCGATGTGTTCGCCTTCGTCACGCAGATAAGCGGCGCTGATGCGCTGCATCAACTCCGGGCGGCGGGCAGGCAGTTCAGGGCTGATGATGGGATTCACAGCGGGATCCGGCGGGCAGGGAGGTCCAATTTTAGGGGGCTTTTGCCAAAAGCGTAACCCCCCGAGCGCGTGAAGGCACCGTAATGGAAAGCTTGCCCAAGTCAAGGGGAAGGCGGTAAAATTGCATGTTAAGAAAAACTGAGGCTGCATCATGAAATTTCCCCGTATGAAACAGGGCGCTGCCGCGCTGATGGGCGTTTTGATGACTGGATTGGCTTGCGCCCAAGTCGAGCCGACCGAACCGGCGCGCTGGCAGCTGAACCTGACGCCGGGTGTGACCAGCACTTCTCTCAACGCTTATGATGCGCACATGATGATGCTTTGGATTTGCGTAATCATCGGTATCATCGTGTTCGGTGCCATGGCCTATGCCATGATCAAATTCCGCCACTCGAAAGGCGCCGTGCCGGATACCAGTCTGACCCACAGTACCAAGCTCGAGCTGATCTGGACCATCATCCCGATTCTGATTTTGGTGGTATCAGCCTATCCGGCTACCCTGAAGGTCATGGCCCAATACGGCGCCGACCATGGTGCCGAAAAAGATGAAATGGTGATCAAAGTCACCGGTTATCAGTGGATGTGGCGTTATGAATATGTCGGCGAAGGCATCGATTTCATTTCCCGCCTCGACCGCACCTCCGATGGCCTGCGCCAGAACAAGGCCACCAGTCAGGCTGAAATCGCCGCCCATGGCACTTATCTGCGCGATGTCGACAAGCCGCTGGTCATTCCGGCCGATACCCGCATCCGTTTTGTGATCACCGCCGACGACGTCATCCACAGCTGGTGGGTGCCGGCCTTGGGCTGGAAGCAGGACGCCATTCCCGGCATCATCAATGATGCCTGGACCAAAGTCGCGACCCCGGGAACCTATCGCGGCGTCTGTGCCGAATTGTGCGGCAAGGATCACGGCTTCATGCCGATCGTGGTGAAGGTGCTGCCGAAAGCTGAATATGCCGCTTGGCTAGCTGCGCAGAAGCCGGCTCCAGCCCCTGAAGCAGTGGCACCCGCCACCGAAGCAGGCCCGTCGACTGCGGAGGCCGCCCCGGCTCCGGCTGCACAAGCTGCAGCGGCCAGCGCCGAAACCGCCGCGGCTCCCGCCGCATAACGAAATTTTCGAATTCAAGATAAGAGGCAATCATGGCCGACCATAAACAAGGTTTCATCGAGCGGTGGTTCTACTCCACCAACCACAAGGACATCGGTACCCTGTATCTCGTGTTCGCCCTGGCGATGTTCTTCATCGGCGGCGCCATGGCCATGGTCATCCGCGCCGAGTTGTTCCAGCCGGGTTTGCAGCTGGTCAGTCCGGAGTTCTTCAACCAGATGACCACCACGCATGCCTTGGTGATGATTTTCGGCGCGGTCATGCCGGCTTTCGTCGGTCTGGCGAACTGGATGATTCCGCTGATGATCGGCGCGCCTGACATGGCACTGCCACGCATGAACAACTGGTCGTTCTGGATCATGCCGTTCGCGTTCACGTTGCTTCTGTTGCCGTTGATTTTGCAGGTGCTGTTCGGCATCGGCTCGGGCGGTCCGTCCGGTGGCTGGACGCTGTATCCGCCGCTATCACTGCAGGGCGGCACTAGCACCGCGTTTACTATTTTCGCTATCCACCTGATGGGCGTCAGCTCAATCATGGGCGCCATCAACATCATTGCCACCGTGCTCAACATGCGTGCACCGGGCATGGATTTGCTGAAAATGCCGATCTTCGTCTGGACTTGGCTGATCACCGCGTTCCTGCTGATTGCCGTGATGCCGGTGCTGGCTGGTGCGGTCACCATGTTGCTGACCGATAAGTTCTTCGGGACCAGCTTCTTCAATGCCGCCGGCGGCGGCGATCCGGTCATGTACCAGCACATCTTCTGGTTCTTCGGTCACCCCGAGGTCTACATTATGATCCTGCCGGCCTTCGGCATCGTGTCGGAAATCATCCCGACCTTCGCCCGCAAGCCGCTGTTCGGCTATCAGGCGATGGTGTACGCTACCGCTTCGATAGCCTTCCTGTCATTCATCGTGTGGGCCCACCACATGTTCACCGTCGGCATGCCGCTGGGGGGTGAACTGTACTTCATGTATGCCACCATGCTGATCGCAATTCCGACCGGTGTGAAGGTGTTCAACTGGGTCACTACGCTCTGGCGAGGCTCGATCAGCTTCGAGACCCCCATGCTGTTCGCGCTCGGCTTTGTGGTCATGTTCACCATCGGCGGGTTCTCCGGTCTGATGCTGGCCATCGTTCCGGCCGACTTCCAATACCACGACACCTATTTCGTGGTCGCGCACTTCCACTACGTGCTGGTCACCGGCTCCATCTTTTCCATCATGGCCGGTGCCTACTACTGGCTGCCGAAGTGGACCGGCTACATGTACAACGAAACCCTGGGCAAATGGCATTTCTGGCTGTCGACCATTTTCGTCAACCTGCTGTTCTTTCCACAGCACTTCTTGGGCCTCGCCGGCATGCAGCGCCGCGTTCCGGATTACAACCCGGCCTTCGCTGACTTCAATATGTGGTCGTCGATCGGCGGCTTCGGCTTCGGTCTGGCCCAGCTGCTGTTCGTGTACATCGTCTGGCAGTGCGTGCGTGGCGGCGTGAAAGCTGAAGCGCGCGCCTGGCCCTCAGCCCGCGGTCTGGAATGGACCGTGCCGTCGCCGGCACCGCATCACACCTTTGAAAAGCCGCCGGTAATCAAGGATGGCGATTTGGCCCACGGCGACGTTAGCCATTGAGTCGAAAGGGAATCCGATCATGAGTACGCAGAGCCAACGTAGTACACGCAAGATGATCATTCTTGCATTAGTTTCATTCGGTTTTGCGTTCGCGATGGTTCCCCTCTACAACATCGCCTGCGAGAAGATTTTCGGCATTAAGCTCGATAACAGTGCCAGTAGCGAGCCTAAACTTGCGGGCACCACCATCGATGAAACGCGTACGGTACAGGTTTATTTCGACGGCACGGTCAATTCGAAGCTGCCCTGGGCATTCGCTCCGGTCCAGACCAGTATGACGGTTGTGCCTGGCAAGCTGTATTCGACGTCCTATACTGCCCGTAGCACTGCAGCTTATGCCACAGTCGGCAATGCGGCGCCGTCGGTTGCACCAAATCAGTTTTCCGGATTTTTCAACAAGACCGAATGTTTCTGTTTTACCGAGCAGGCACTCGCTGCCGGCGAAAGCCGCGACATGCCGGTGCGTTTCATCGTCAGTCCTGATCTCCCGAAGGAGGTCAGCACATTGACGCTGTCCTATACTTTTTTCATCAATGATGCCGCTACCGCGAAATTGAATGCGGGCCCGGCAACCGGCACCGCTCTGGCGGCGCCTTAACTCAGTACCGGGGATTTTTATGGCCAACACCCACTTGCAAGACGCCGACGCCTACTTCGTTCCGCACCACAGCCGCTGGCCATTCCTCGGCTCGATTGCGCTGTTCATCATGATGATTGGCGTGGCCAACTGGTTCAACGGTGCCGCCTGGGGGGAGCCCGTGTTCTTTGCCGGCCTGCTGGCAGTCCTGTTGGTGCTTGGTTGGTGGTTCGGCGATGTCATTTCCGAATCGCTGCAGGGCCGCTACAACGCACAGGTCGACACGTCCTTCCGCATGGGCATGATGTGGTTCATTTTCTCGGAAGTGATGTTCTTCGCTGCGTTCTTCGGGGCTCTGTTCTATGCACGTGCCTTCATACTTCCGTGGCTGTCAGGCGAGGGTGACGGCGTATTGACCAATACCTATCTGTGGCAGGGATTCGTGGCCGGTTGGCCGACCAATGGCCCGGCCGAAATCGGCGGCGCCTTCGAAACCATTCCGGCTTGGGGCCTGCCACTGATCAATACCCTGATCCTGCTGACTTCCGGCGTCACCATCACCATGGCGCACCACGCGCTCAAAGCTAATGCCCGTACCGGATTACTGTGGTGGCTGGGCGCTACCGTGCTGTTGGGTGTGATCTTCCTTGGCTTGCAGGTCGAAGAATACATCCATGCCTATCAAGAACTGAACCTGACGCTCGGTTCGGGCATCTACGGCTCCACCTTCTTCATGCTGACCGGCTTCCATGGTATGCACGTGATGCTTGGTACCATCATGTTGGCCGTGATGTGGCTGCGTTGCGCCAAGGGCCACTTCAGCAAGGATCACCACTTCGCCTTCGAAGCCGTGGCCTGGTACTGGCACTTCGTCGACGTGGTCTGGCTGCTGCTGTTCCTATTCGTTTACGTCCTTTGATGCAAAAGGCCGGCGTAAGCCGGCCTTTCCTTACCGGGAAACGGAAGGTCAGCCGTGAATCCCGTGCGGTTTGATAACGCCGGTGAGAATGCCGGCGATCACCAACAGGATCAGCAACACCGACAGGCCGATACGCCAGCTCAGTGATTTGACGGTACGGTCGGTTTTGCCCTTATCCACCATCATGTAATACAGGCCCGCACCCAGATTCCAGAGTATCAGGAGGATAAAGGCGATGATTAGCAGTTTTTCCATGACATTCACCGGTGCTCGCGTATTCTGGCTATTATCGGCGAAAACGGGAGTGTTCGGGTGAAGTCACGGATCATCTTGCTGCTTGCGGCCATGCTGGTCGAGCTGCTGCTGTTACGGCTTGGCTTCTGGCAGTTGGCGCGTGGCGATGAAAAACAACAGGCCTTGCAGGCGGCCGCGGCCGTACTCCAGGAAAAACGGGCACAGCCTTTGGCTGATGCCCTAACCCAGTCGGCGGGCTTTACCTGGGTCAGGGGACGCGTGGTTTTTCGGGATGCACCCTTGCTTCTGCTGGATAACCAGCGCCGGGGCAGTAAAGTTGGCGTTTCGGTTTTTCAAGCCGCGGATGTCGATAATGGCCACACTGTTTTGGTTGACCTTGGTTGGCTGCCGGTCCATGGCGACCGGCAATTACCGAAGCCGACCATGCTGACCGGCGGTTTGGATCTTGAAGGACTTTTACTGCCGCCGCCCTCACCGGGACTGGTCCTTGGGCCGGCCTACAGCACTCAGCCGGACGGAACGCTCTTACTGATGCGCTTGGACCGCGATGTGCTGTCCAAAGCCTTGAATCGGCCATTATCGGTACGTATTCTGCGGTTGGATCCGGAGCAGCGCATAGGCTTTGCCCGCGATCTTTCGGTGCAGGCCAATACTTTGCCGCCTGAAAAGCACCGCGCATATGCTCTGCAGTGGTTCGGATTGGCCGCGGCGTTCGCGGTACTTTGTATCGGAGTGATGATGAGGAAGACAGATGCAAACGGATGAACGAAAACAACAATGGCGATCGCGTCTTGTGCTATTGCTGATTGTGGCGATGTTTTTCAGCTCTTTTGGCATTGCCGCGCTATTGCGTTTTGCAGAGTGGCAACCGGAGAGCCATAAAAACTTCGGTCAATTATTGAGTCCGCCATTGGACTTCAGTGCCCAGACTTTCCTGCGCGCCGATGGCCGTCCCTATGACTGGCAGCCCGAGCGTAATGCATGGCGGATTGTTCTGGTGTCGGACAGTCCCTGTCTGCTGGAATGCCAGAAACAGCTGGATGTGCTGCATCGGGTTTGGCTCAGTCGCGGCCGCCACACCGAGCGCATCGATCTCCTCTGGTTTACCGAAGTGCCGGCAATACGGCCTGATTTCAAAGGCTTCATCGCCATGCAAGCCAATGCGGAATTAAGTGCCGCCTTGCCAGAGAAAGAGAGCCGAGCCGGTTATCCCGTGTACTTGATCGACCCGGATGGATTTGTCGCATTGCACTATCCGGCCGGATTCGACCCTAGCGGTCTGAGAAAAGATCTGGCAAAACTCGTAAAATAAGCCCATGACCAATCATACCTATAAGCATTTCCACCGAATCGCCTGGGCCGCCGTTTTGCTCACTCTGTGCGTCATCGTGCTCGGTGGCTTCGTGCGCCTGTCCCATGCCGGACTGAGCTGTCCGGATTGGCCGACCTGTTATGGCCGTGCCACATGGCCGGTGCAGGACCATGAAGTGGCCGCCGCCAACGCCGTGTACGAGCGTGCGGTGGAAGTCCACAAAGCCTGGCGGGAACAGGTCCACCGCCACCTCGCGGCCATTCTTGGTCTTCTGGTATTGACCCTGTGTCTTTTGGAAGCCAAGCGTCGCCGCCACGCCATCTGGGTTCCGGTGGCGTGTTCCGTCTCCGTGGCCGCATCCATCCCGATCTATATGTATTGGCACCATGATCCGGCATTTGCCTTGGCCACCCTTGGCATTCTCGGTCTGCTGGCTTACGCCTGGCGTGCCGGACGCGAACCGTTCATCGGCTATACCGCAGTATTGCTGGCGGTCATCATCATGCAGGCCATGCTCGGCATGTGGACGGTGACCTGGCTGTTGAAACCCATTGTGGTGATGGCGCACCTGCTGGGCGGGCTAACGACCTTTTCCCTGTTGACCTGGTTGGCCTGGCGCGCCACGCCCAACACCGAGCTGATTCAGGGCCATGCGCGCCTGTTCAAACGTCTGCTATGGATTGGTCTAGTTTTGCTGGTCGTGCAAATCGCCCTCGGCGGTTGGACCAGTGCCAATTACGCGGCCCTGGCTTGCGGAACTGATTTTCCGAAGTGTCTCGGTCAGTGGCTGCCGGAACATGACTTCAGTGAGGCCCTCGTGCTCTGGCGTGGCATCGGTGTCGATTACGAAGGGGGTGTGCTTGATGGTCCGGCCCGTGTCGCCATCCAGCTGATGCACCGCGGCATGGCGGTGGTGGTTGGACTTTACCTAGTTGCGCTGGCAGTGAAGATGATTCGCACGCCCGGTCTGGTGTACTGGGGCAGCGTACTTGCAGTGTTGACTACAGCCCAGGTCGTACTCGGCATCAGCAATGTGCATTTCGGTTTGCCACTGTGGGTGGCTGTTGCCCATAATGCCGGTGCAGCATTGTTGTTATTCACCGTCGTCGGCGTGCTTGCGCGCCTACGTGAGCCTGAGCAGGTGCCGGAACCGGCGCCGATGGCATGATTGCATTTGCCCGTTATTTCGAATTGACCAAGCCGCGCGTGGTCGCGCTGATCGTGTTCACCGCCGTCATCGGCATGTTCCTGGCGGTGCCCGGACTGCCGCCGTGGCGACCGGTACTGTTTGGCTCACTTGGTATCTGGCTGGCAGCCTCCAGCGCAGCGGCCATTAATCATCTGCTTGATCAGCGCATCGATGCGTTGATGGCACGTACGGCGCACCGACCGTTACCGACCGGCGGCCTTAAGTCCATGCAGGTGCTGGTTTTTGCCATCGCGCTAGGCGCACTTTCGATGGTCCTTCTTGTTTGGCAGGTGAACGCACTGACTGCCTGGCTGACTTTTGCTTCACTGATCGGTTATGCCATCGTGTACACCGGTTACTTGAAGCGTGCAACGCCGCAGAATATCGTCATCGGCGGCGCCGCCGGTGCTGCACCGCCGGTGCTGGGCTGGGCCGCCATCAGTAATACGGTCGATCCGCACGCTTTGTTGCTGTTTCTGATCATCTTCATCTGGACGCCGCCGCATTTCTGGGCACTGGCCATCTTCCGTCGCGAGGATTACGCACGCGCACTGATTCCGATGCTTCCGGTAATCTACGGCGTGACCTACACGCGCTGGCAGATTTTGTTTTATACCATCCTGCTATTCATTGTGACCCTTCTGCCTTGGATCACCGGCATGAGCGGCCTGTTTTATCTGGGCGGCGCGGTGGTGCTGGGCGCGGTGTTCCTTTATTACGCCATCCGCCTGATGGACCCGCCGGATGAACTGTTCGCGATGGAAGTGTTCAAGTATTCGATCTGGTACCTGATGGCACTGTTCGCCTTCCTGCTGATCGATCATTGGATTATGCCGCCGACGTTCATCATCGGCTAATCTGCAGGAATCGTATTGATCCAATCGGAATTAGACGGGGCGGTCGGCCTTGATCATGTCTGCCGCCTTTTCAGCAATCATGATGGTCGGTGCATTGGTGTTGCCACCGACGATGCTCGGCATGATGGAAGCATCAACCACCCTCAGGTTCTGAATACCATGCACGCGCAGACGGCTGTCAACGACGGCCATGGAGTCATGACCCATTTTGCAGGTTCCGACTGGATGGTATTGGGTATCGGCACGGTTGCGGATATCGCGCTCCACGGCTTCGGTGTTCTCTTGATCGAGAGGGTACAGGGGTTTGCCCCTGGCGCCATCAAATGCACGACCCTCGAGGATGCGCCTCTGGAATGCCGCGCCCTTGATCATCGCGGGCATGTCTTCCGGGTTGGAGAAGAATCCGGTATCAATTCGCGGTGCATCAAATGCATTTGCCGTTCGTATGGCTACGCTGCCTTTGCTTTTCGGCCTTAACAGGGTGATATGGCAGCTGAAGCCATGTCCGTAACGCGGTTTGCGGCCATGATCATCGACAATCGCTTGAACGAAGACGAGCTGTAAGTCCGGTATGGCTATATTCGGGTTGCTCCGAAAAAACGCACCGGATTCCGCATATGGCGTGGTAAGAACGCCCTTTCGTGTGGCTTTCCATTCCCGCAGTCCCTGCAGGATGCGGAAGGCTCCGGACATTGAAAGACCGAAGGTATCAGTATGATTTCTGGTGCGATAGGTATAGACGTAGTCGATATGATCTTGCAGATTTTCACCAACACCAGGAAGGTCCTGGACAATATCTATATTCATCGATTGAAGCAGCTTGCCGGGCCCGATACCGGACAGTTGCAGAATCTGGGGCGATCCAAATGCCCCTGCCGAAAGTATTACTTCATGGCGTGCCTTGAAGACAAGCTCCTGGCCTTCGATGCTGGCCTTGACGCCAACGGCCTTGCGGCCGTCTAGAATCAGCTTGTGGGTGGTAGCATTCGTCAGGATACACAGGTTTTCACGATTCAAACTGGGTGCAAGATAAGCTTTAGCGGCACTGCAGCGCTCACCGTTCTTCTGAGTGACCTGATACATAAAAGCGCCGTAAGGTTCGGGAGTGTTGTAATCGCTAATCAGTGGCAGTCCGGCATCTTGTGCCGATTTAAGGAACAGTTCATTGGTTGGGCTTGGCTGCATTACTTCAGCGACATTGAGGGGGCCGCCTTGACCATGAAAATGGTCAGTATAGGTTTCATTGTTTTCGGCTTTTCGGAAATAAGGCAAGACCTCGTCATATGACCATCCGGCATTGCCGAGCTCCGACCAGTGATCGTAATCCCAGCGATGGCCACGTACGTAGAGCATGGCATTTATCGAACTTGATCCGCCGAGCACCTTGCCCCGTGGCTGGTATCCCGTCCGCCCATTCAGGCCGGGCTGTGGAATGGGCTTAAAAGCCCAATTATTGATCCGTGTCGCCACCATAGCGACAAGTCCGGCCGGACAATGTATCAGTGGATTCGTATCATTGCCGCCTGCCTCCAAAAGACATACAGATATATTTGGATCTTCGCTAAGACGGCTGGCGAGGACGCAACCGGCTGAGCCGCCGCCGACAATGATGTAATCGTAAGTAGTTTCCATGCCAAATTCCGTTAATGTTTTTGTCGGACAGCGATAGCGGAAAGGGTTCAGTCATGCCGTTTATTTGCCGATTAGGTACTTCTGCCAGAATAGAATCTGCGCGGCTCCGAAATAATCGCTGTTCGGCTTCTTGGCGAAACCATGGCCTTCGTCCTTGAACATAAGGTACCAGACATCGCCGCCGTTTTCACGGACCGCTTTCACAATCTGTTCGGCTTCGGTGTAGGGCACGCGCGGATCATTGAAACCCTGCGCCACGAAAAGGGGTTTAGTGATGCGGTGGGCATTGTTCAGCGGTGCGATCTTCTCATGGAAGTTGCGCATCAGTGGATCACGTTCGTCGCCATACTCGGCACGGCGCAGATCACGACGGTAGCTTTCGGTGTTTTTCAGGAAAGTCGTGAAGTTCGAAATGCCGACTACGTCGATGCCGGCACGGATGCGTTTATCGTAGTCGACCATGCTGGCCAGCACCATGTAGCCGCCATAGCTGCCCCCGTAAACGCCGACACGGTCTTTGTCCATTTCAGGCTGGCGTGAAATCCAATCCAACAGGGCACCGATATCGCGTACCGAGTTCTTGCGCAGGTAGCCGTTATCGAGACTCAGATAAGTTTTCCCATAGCCGCTGGATCCACGCACATTGGGAACCAGAACCGCGACGCGGAGATGTTTCAGCAGGTACTGGATCTGCGGACTGAAGGTCGGAAAGGCCTGAGCTTCGGGGCCGCCGTGGATGTTGATTAGCACCGGCACCTTTTCGCCGGGCTTGAGCCCATTCGGTCGGTAATAAAAGGCGGGAATGCTCTGGCCGTCGAAACTCTTGAAACGTACCAGTGTCGGCGCGGTGAATGTCGTGGTATCGAGACCGCCCACTTCACTAGCGGTCCAGCGGATCAGTTCGGACTTGCCGATGTCAATGACATATACATCGCTTGGTGAAGTCGCCGTATTGATGCTCATGGCCAGACGTTGGCCGTCTGGAGAGAATTGCAGACCGCCACTGACGCCGATGGGAAGTTTCGGCAGGGCAATCGGTTTCAGGCTAGCGGTGTCGACCAGACGTACGGTGGAGATGCCATCTTCATTGGTAATATAGGCTAGGCGGCTACCGTCCGGACTCTGGGCGAAGGCGGTCACATCCCAGGGGATATTCTTGCTGATGACGATGGTTATACCGGTGACCGGATCGTAATGGCGTAGATGCTGGAACTCGGATCTTTCATCCGAGATGAAATACATGCCTTTGCCGTTGCGCGCGTATTCGAAACCATCGAAGGCGGCTTTGCCGCCATCAATGGGAAACAGCGTCAGTTCGCCGCTGGCGATATCGACTTCACCCGGGCGCGAGTCATCCGCGGCCAGATATTGGCTGACCAGAAGGCGTTTGCCATCTAGAGAAAAATCCATGGCATTCCAGCTACCGCCTGAGGTCACCAGGGCACGTGCATCGCCGCTGCGGGTATCACGAAGCCAGACGTCGGTGTCCTTGCCGTTACGCGAGGTACTGCGGTAGGCCATCAGGCTGCCGTCGTCGCTGATTACCGTACCGTTATTCTGGCTACGCTTGCCGTCGGTGAGCAGTATAGTGGTGCGAGTGGTATTGTCGAACCAGTACAGTTGGCTGAATTCATCGCCGCCTTTGTCCTTGCTGAATACGAAGCCCTGTCGCCAGGCTTTGGCGGGCGAGGCGGTAATGCCGGCAACCGGCTCTTTGTAGAAGGTCAGCTGCTCGCGCATGCCCATGGGCTGGCAGACGCGGTGCGCCTGTGCCGTTTCGGCAAAGCGCGTGCTGATCAGGATACAACCCTCGCCGGTCCAGCCGGCGAACCCGGCGCCCCGGGTGTTCTGATATTGGTTGAGGCTATCGATCAACTCGGCTGGAATCTCCGGCAGGTTCTCACTGATGCGGTTGCCGACATCAACGCGTTCGGCGGCATGGGTGCTGGGTACAACAGCAGCCAGAAGGGTCAGGGTGTACAGGGTGGTTCGCATGGATGTTCCTGGGTCGTTCGGAAGCCCAAGCATACCGCAATCCCTATCAATTCGGCTTCAACAGATCCCGTAATTCTTCGGTTTCCTGCAGGCTCAGGCCGCTCTGCGCCATACGCTGGCGAAGCACTGATAAGCGTTGCTGGCGGGCTTGCCGGTTCAGCTGCGCAATCGCATCCAGAAACTCCTGGCGCCAGATGGCTTCATCGCCGGGCATATCGGTCAAGGCCAGTTTCTGCAGGGCAGGATAGTCGGCATGCGCTTCGTAGGTTTCCAGCAGCAGGGCGGTGCTGATGTCGGGCCGGGCATGGATGGTTTCCAGCAAGGCCACCATCAGTCCGATTCCGGGCACTTCAAGATCGGCGAAGGCAAACGGCGGCTCGACCTCACGGCCCAGAACGGGTTGCTGCAGGAGCAGGGTGATGACCGCCCTTACCAGACTGCGTTTGGGGGAAATCCCGCCGGATGCAGAGGACTTGGGCGCTTCCGTCGGTACTGCGCCGGTCACGCCGGTCAGTGATACCAGACGATCGGTCATCAGATCGCGGAAGGCCCCATCTGGGATTTTCTGCAGATACGGTTTGGCCTTTTCAGCCAAGCGCGCTTTGCCCTCCAAGGTGTTCAGGCGGACATCCTTGGACAGTTCTTCGAAAAAATAATCCGATAAGGTCATCGCACCATTGATGCGCTGTTCGAAGCCATCGGCACCTTCGGTTTTGACGATGGTGTCCGGATCCTCACCTTCGGGCAGGAACAGGAAGAAGGCCTGGCGTCCATCACGCATGCGCGGCAGGATCGATTCCACCGCCTTCCAGGCCGCGGCGCGGCCGGCTTTGTCGCCGTCGAAGCAGAAGACCACATCGGCGCTGTTGCGGAACAGCAGTTCGGCATGGTCGGGTGTGGTGGCGGTACCGAGCGTGGCTACAGCCTGGGTGATGCCGTGCTGGAACAGGCTGACCACATCCATATAGCCTTCGACGACGATCAGCCGCAGGATTTTGTTGTGCGCCTGCTTCACCTGCCAAAGGCCGTAAAGCTCGCGGCCCTTGTGGAACAAAGGGGTTTCCGGCGAGTTCAGGTATTTCGGGCCGTCGTCCTTTTCCAGCACGCGGCCACCGAAGGCGATGACCCGTCCACGCCGATCGGCGATCGGGAACATGATGCGGGCGCGGAATTTGTCGTATAGGCGGCCGTTGTCGGATTTCGACAGCATGCCGGTTTTTTCCAGCAGACCGCGCCGGCGTTCATCGCTGCCAAGGGCATCCATCAGGCCGTTGAAGCCTTCGGGCGCATAGCCGATGCCGAAGGCGGCGATACTTTTGGCATCCACGCCGCGATGTTCAAGATAGGTTGTGGCTTTGTCCGAAGCCAGCAGCTGCTTCTGAAAGAACTGGCTACTGGCTTCCAAGGCCGCATACATGTCGCGGCTGCCGTCGGTGTCGGCCGGGCGCGCGTCTTTCGGAATTTCGATACCGGCATGCTTGGCCAGATCCTCGACCGCATCCATGAAGGTCAGCCGGTCGTAGTTCATCAAAAAGCTGATGGCGGTGCCCTTGGCGCCGCAGCCGAAACAGTAATAGAACTGCTTGCTCGGCGAGACCGTAAACGAGGGCGAGCGTTCGTCATGGAACGGACAGCGCGCCGAGTAATCCTTGCCTTGTTTCTTCAAGGGCACGCGCGTGCCGATGATTTCGACCAGGTCGATGCGTGACAGCAGGTTGTCGATGAAGGATTCCGGGAGCTTCGCCATCAGATTAGGATGCCATTATTCGCCGAAAACCGCGCGCTTCACGACAGTGCGGCTTTGACCATGCCGGATACCGCGCCCATGTCGGCGCGGCCCGCCAGTTGCGGCTTCAGGGCAGCGATGACCTTGCCCATGGCCTGGGGACCGCTGGCGCCGGTATCGGCAATGGCTTTGGCGACCAGGGCTTCGACCTCGGCCTGGCTCAGGGGTTGCGGTAGGTAGGTCTGGATGATCCCGGACTCGAACTTCTCGATATCGGCCAGATCGGTCCGGCCGGCGGCTTCGTATTGACTGATGGAATCCTTGCGCTGCTTTAGCATTTTCTCGAGCACGGCCATAACCAGTTCGTCGGTCATTTCGATGCGCTCATCCACTTCCTTCTGCTTGATGGCGGCGTTGATCAGACGGATGACGCCGAGGCGGTCTTTTTCGCCGGCCTTCATGGCGGTTTTCATGTCTTCGGTCAGTTGGGCTTTCAGGGTCATGGCGGGCTCCGTAATCGGTGGGCGGTATAAACACAAAAAGCCGGATACGCTTGGCGTAACCGGCTTTGGGGCGCGAGCCGGGCGGCTCAGCGGAAGATCAATACAGGCGCTGGCGCTTGGTGATGTCGCGCGAGCTACGGCGGGCCTGACGCTTCACGGCGGCGGCGGCTTTGCGCTTGCGTTCCTGCGTCGGCTTTTCGTAGAACTCTTTCTTGCGGGTATCGGCCAAGACACCGGCTTTTTCGCAGGTGCGCTTGAAACGGCGCAAGGCAAATTCAAACGGTTCGTTTTCGCGGACTTTTACAGAAGGCATGGTAACTCCAAAAAAGGGATTTCCCGGCGGACATGTTTTCCTGCCAGAGAGCCGGTTATCATACAAGGATTGCCGGTTTTTGGCAATCCGCCAGGCGGGCCATTCAGGATAGACATGCGGGTATTGGGCATCGAATCGAGCTGTGACGAGACCGGGGTGGCGCTGTATGACAGCGCGCGCGGGCTTCTGGCGCAGACTCTGTATAGCCAGATCGGCCTCCATATCGCCTATGGCGGAGTGGTGCCGGAGCTGGCCAGCCGCGATCATGTCCGCAAGTTGCTGCCCCTGATCCGCCGAACCTTGGCTGATTCCGGCCTGAACCCGACCGATCTGGACGGTGTCGCCTATACCGCCGGCCCTGGGCTGATTGGGGCCCTGATGGTGGGAGCGGCCACCGGCCGGGCTCTGGCCTGGGCCTTGGGGGTTCCGGCCATTGCCGTGCACCACATGGAAGGTCACCTGCTGGCTCCGCTCATGGAAGCAGACCCCCCCGAGCTGCCGTTCGTGGCTCTGCTGGTGTCCGGCGGACACACCCAGCTGATGTGGGTGAAGGCCTTGGGCGACTACCAGCTGCTGGGCGAGACCTTGGACGATGCCGCCGGCGAGGCCTTTGATAAAACGGCCAAATTGATGGGCTTGCCGTATCCAGGCGGACCACAGTTGGCGGCAGCGGCCTTGCGGGGCCGTAATGGGGTGTTCCGGTTCTCGCGCCCGATGGTGAACCGTCCGGATCTGGATTTCAGCTTTTCAGGCCTGAAAACCCAAGTGCTGCTGGCCTGGCAGGCCAGTGCCAAAACCGAACAGGACATGGCCGACATCGCTCTGGCCTTTGAGCAGGCGGTGGTGGATACCTTGGCCATCAAGTGCGAGCGCGCCCTTGAACGCACCGGCTGCAGTCGCCTGGTGGTGGCTGGCGGCGTCGGCGCCAACCGCTATCTGCGTGAACAACTTCAGGAGCGCACGGCGCGTCGCGGCGGCCGTGTGTACTTCCCGCGACCGGACCTGTGTACCGACAACGGCGCCATGATCGCCTTTGCCGGTTGCCTGCGCCTGCAGGCCGGGCAGAGCGAGCCGCCGGTGGTGGCCTGTACGCCGCGCTGGGATCTGGCCGGCTTGCCGCCGCTTTCACCCGCACTCGGATAAACTGAACAGATGGATAAAGTCTTCATCGAGGCCCTCGAAATCGAATGCGTGATCGGCATTTATGATTGGGAACGCACCATCAAACAGCCAATCGTGCTCGACATCGAGATGGCCTTCAATAATCGCATCCCGGCCGCCAGCGATGACATCGCACATACGCTCGATTACAAGGCGGTCAGTAAGCGCCTTATCCAGTTCGTCTCGGAGTCCAGTTTCGGTCTGGTCGAAACCCTGGCCGAGCGCTGCTGCGCCATCATCCTTGAGGAGTTCGGCGTCTCACGAGTCTCGCTCAAGCTCAGCAAGATCGGTGCGGTGCGCGGCGCCAAGGCCGTCGGTGTGATCATTGAGCGTTCGCGCACGGATGCCTAAAGCTTACCTCAGTCTGGGCTCCAACCAGGAGCCGGAAACGCACTTGGCCGCTGCCGTGCAGGCCCTGCGGAAAACCTTCGGCACGATCGTGCTCTCGGATTGGATGCGAACCAAAGCCGTCGGCTTCGACGGTCCGGATTTCATCAATGGTGCCGCCATCATCGAAACCACCTGGGATGTGCATACACTCGATCGATGGCTGCATGCATTGGAAGATGCAAACGGCCGCCGGCGCGATGTGCCGAGATTTTCCAGCCGAACGCTCGACATCGATATCATTTTCTTTGACGATTTGATTCTCGATGGCCCGGGCAATCTGCAGATTCCGCGTCCGGAGCTGAAACATGCTTTCGTACTGCAACCTTTGGCGCAGATCGCACCGGATTTCATCAACCCCGAAAACGGGCAGACGCTTGCAGAAATGTCAGCAGCCCAAAACTGAGCAGCGTTTGCACAGCGGCGCCGGAATTACCGGCGCTTGACCATATCCAGAATCTGTCCGACATCGATCGTCTGCGCTTTCTGTTCGATCTGCGTGCGGTACTGGCCCTGCATCTGTTTGCCCTGTGCGAACATCTGCGCGAATACCTGCTTCAGCTGTGCACCATCAATGCTGCGGCCGTTACCGTAGTACTGCTGCGCAACCTTGCCCAGAGCATAGGTGGTCGCGAAGGAAAACGCCGCGCCGGTGGCCGCACTGCCCAGAGTGCCGAGTATTCCGCCGCCGACTTTGCCCAACAGTCCGCCGAGCAGTTTGCGGCCCATCTGCTCGACGTATTGGCCGGTCATGCCGACACCGAGCGTGGCCGCGAAGTCCTTAATGTGCTCACGAT
>NZ_JBIKSE010000128.1:0-2969 GCF_044348765.1 Arenimonas sp. | reverse complement strand
GGTGAGTGACAATAGTGCTGTATCCTCTAGGGGTCTTCCAACCCCACTTGTTAGACCAAACAAAATGCTCGTCTCTGTGACCTGCAGGTCTTGGAATGGTTGCACCAGATCCATGTGGTCTCTGGTTTACAAAATCTTTCCACGGCTCTGGAGAGTTCCACTCAATACTAAGTGATCCATCTTCTTTTTTTCCTACATAAATGTCAAAGGGGGTTACTAGGAGATATCCTGCTGTAATAATATCTAAAAAAGGCATACAAGTTTTTAAGCCAGCACTAGTTTCCTTACTACCTTTTTCTACATAAAAAGTTTCTCCATCTTTATACCATTGTGGAATCATTTTTTTTGCAGGAACTGGAACATTTAAAGGATAGGTTTTATCTTCACATGTAAAGCGAATAAATTTCATTTTTTATTAAATCTCTCTAGTAAGAAAACGTGTCAGTTTCTGGATCGTAGGCTGGTCTTGTAAAAGTTTTTGTTTCTGGGTCATACTTCCAACCAACTTGAGCTTCTCCACGACCAACCCTAACATAAACTGGTTGGGACAAAAGCAATGCTGCCTGTTGACCATCAAGATTTTGTACCTGATAAACAATGCCGTCTACGATGGTTGCTACGTTAAATGGAGTAGGTTCCTTTTCTGGATAAGGTGGCTTAAGCTGTGGTGGTTGTTCATCTAACATTTTTTATCCTTTAAATCTTCTCAATAGTAATTTCATCTATTTCATACCCTTGGCTTGTAGGGGACGGTGATACAATTATACCATAATATGACGTAAGTGCAACCCCTACTGGAGTATATACTAAATCGCTTCCAATTTGGGATGTAAGGTCTGCATTTGCATAAGGCTTAATTGTTATTTCAGAGCCGCTTGTAGTTATTTGCATTGAGTTTACGGTTGATGTTCCAAGGGCAGAAACTACCCACCTAGTTAATTCCGAAACAGTTCCTGCAACAGACTTTATAACTCTAACATATGCTGGGAAACAGGTACTGCAGTTGCAACTAACGGTACTAAAAGTTGTGCATGAATAAGCTGTGCAAGTATATGCTGCACAGTTGTATGCTCCAGAGCAAAAGCCTCCAGTACAAGTGTTATAAACACCAGTTCCAGTTTGTGGATTAAAGTTTCCTGGAGTAAACCCTGGTGCATTAAAATTTTGATTATTTCCAGTGTATGCATTTCTATTTCCCCCACCAACAGGGTTCCAGTTAGCAGTGCTTGATGCTCTGCAGTATCTATTTCCTGTTCTATCGCATTGCCATGCTACACAAGGACGAGAAAAGTTTCTGGTGTTCCAAGCTTGACAAGAAAATCTATTTGGGTTGGTGTTTTTCCAAAGCCTACAGTTTCCTCCACCAGTTTGAACGGGCTCACCAAGTTGAGAACATGGAGAACCAGAATTACAGTTTCCTGTATTCCAAGCATTACAGTTATAGTTATTTGGATTTCCTCCAGTAGTTGGATTTATATTTCCACCACCAGTAGCTCCGTTCCAAATGCCAGTTGCGTTAGCTGGATTAGTGGTTCCTGGATTTTGATTACTTACATTGTAATTTTGATTTTGAGCAGTATTGCAAGCTCCAGCAATACAGTTTCCAGGGGTTGAACAGTTTCCAGCAGTACAATTTCCTGCATTACAAACTTGACAAGTATCGCAAAGACAATTTTCTCCATTGTCAATTCCTGTTACAACTGCCCACCAATCACCAGTTTCTGAAATCCAAAGGGCTGCACCTGATCCAGGAGTAGTTCCTTTTAAAGTAATAACTACGTCTTGGTCAAGGGGGGAGTCTGGCATTGAAATAGATGCAATTGGGTATGTACTGGCTGCAGAAGTTGCTTTGGCTTTATTTCCAAAAATAGTAAATACTCCACTAAGGGCATTCCAACGACTTCCGTCCGTTGCTTTTCCTAAAGAAGTTCCATCATCAGATCTATTAAAATTATCTACGAATACATTGCGGACTGATGATGCAATTGTTGATAAATTTTTAAACAGGAACATAGTTTATACCGTCAAATCTCCAATTAAAGCCCAAGTATTAGTAGCTCTTTTTACTAAACTTGCAGCAGACCATTGTGCTCTTAGTTTAGCTCCAGGAGTAGCGTTTACGGTCACACCAACTGCTCCAGAGACTGTTGTTTGTCCAGCACCAGTTTGAAGCACTGATATTTGAGTGCCTATTGGATAGGCTACAGATGAATTTAAAGGGATTTCAAGCGTGTTGCCCACTCCAGTAGAGGTATTCATTTCAATCATCTTACCGTCATCTGCTAAAACTAACGTATACTTATAAGTGTTTCCAGCATTTAGAGTTGGAGCATTTGTATCAATATGTGAGACAACATTTCCAGCAGAATAAACCGTTCCAGTAAAAGATGGAGCATTTAAAAGTGCATAGTTGCTTAGTGTAATTGTTGCCCATGAAGCAGTAGTTCCATCAGTTGTTAGATATTTTCCTGAATTTGAAGACTGTGATGGAAGAGCATCTAAGGTAGCCCATTCAATTGTAGTTCCAGCAGAATTGACTTTAAGTACTTGGTTTGGCTGCCCAAGCAATCCATCAACAAGGGTTTCTCCAAATACGTTAACGTCATCTAGTACGGTTACGTCATTATTGGCTAGTAAAGAATCTACTGTCAATGGCTCAGTAGAGTAAAGGTGGTTTAGTTTGTTAAGTCCCACGTTTTCCTCCTACTATGCTTGGGCTTCGGTCCAAGAAAGCCTTCCGTTAATTGTCGCACTGGATACACCAGAACCAGAAAGGTTTCTGATTGCTATTGTTACAATGTCTGGTCCATCTGGGAAAACATTAAGTTCTGTAGTAGAGGCAGTATTAGTTGTACCTCCACCAAGAATTGAGTTTCCAAGATCTCTAACAATTCCAAGATCTTGCTGAACAACGCTTGCTTCACCAGACTGAGTAGATACAAAGAATGAGAAGATTGGCTCTCCACCAA
>NZ_JBIKSE010000018.1:0-33451 GCF_044348765.1 Arenimonas sp. | reverse complement strand
ACCGTGGCCGCAGCCGAAGCCGCCATCGGTCTGGCCATTCTGGTCACACTATTCCGCAACCGCCGCACCATCAATGTGGCCGAATTGGATTCTCTGAAAGGTTGATGCGATGTTGACTGAACCCACCCAGCTGTCCCAAACCATGCTGCTCATCATTGCATTGGCTCCTTTGCTCGGCGCCGCCTTGGCCGGTCTGTTCGGTCGCCAGATCGGACGCAAAGGCGCCCACAGCGCCACCATCGCCCTGGTTGCACTCAGCTGCGGGCTGTCCATATTCGTACTGGGACAGTTCCTCTATGAATCAGCCCTGCCATTCAACCAGAATCTTTACACCTTCTTCGAAAGCGGTCGGTTTTCCGCGCATGTCGGCTTCATGGTCGACCGCCTGACCGCAATGATGATGGTGGTGGTGACTTTTGTGTCGCTGTTGGTGCATGTCTATACCATCGGCTACATGCAGGATGATCCGGGATACCAGCGTTTCTTCAGCTACATCTCGCTATTCACCTTCTCGATGCTCATGCTGGTGATGAGCAATAACTTTTTACAGCTGTTCTTCGGATGGGAAGCAGTGGGTCTGGTTTCTTATCTGCTCATCGGTTTCTGGTACAAGCGTCCGACGGCCATCTTCGCTAATCTGAAGGCGTTCCTGGTCAACCGTGTCGGCGACTTCGGATTCCTGCTTGGTATATGCGGGGTAGTCTATTTCACCGGTACGCTCGACTACGCTCAGGCGTTCACGCGGATCAACGGTATTTCGCAAGCAGCCATCGAACTGATCCCTGCTTTCACGGTATTCGGATATGCCTTCTCGGCTTGGGAAGTTTCAGCGATTACGTTCATCGCCATAAGTCTGTTCATCGGCGCCATGGGTAAATCAGCGCAGGTTCCGCTACATGTGTGGCTGCCGGACTCGATGGAAGGTCCGACCCCGATTTCAGCGCTGATTCACGCAGCCACCATGGTGACAGCCGGTATTTTCATGGTTGCACGCATGTCGCCAATTTTCGAGCTCAGTCCGACCGCATTGCATTTCGTATTGTTCATCGGTGCGACCACGGCCCTGTTCACGGGGCTGATCGGCATCATCCAGAATGACATCAAGCGGGTGGTTGCCTATTCCACGCTGTCCCAGCTCGGCTACATGACCGTTGCGCTCGGAGTTTCCGCTTACTCTGCAGCGGTTTTCCATCTGATGACGCATGCATTCTTCAAGGCATTGCTGTTCCTGGCTGCCGGCTCGGTCATCATTGGCATGCATCACGAACAGGATATGCGCAAGATGGGTGGCCTGAAGAAGTACATGCCAATCACTTATTGGACCAGTCTGATCGGAACCCTGGCACTGGTCGGTACCCCCTTCTTCTCAGGCTTCTATTCAAAAGACACCATCATCGAGGCAGCCGCGCATGCCGCACATGGCGGTCATTGGATCAATACCTACGCCTACTGGGCGGTCATGCTCGGTGTAATCGTGACCAGCTTCTATAGTTTTCGTCTGCTATACCTAACTTTCCACGGCAAAGAACGGTTTGATACCCATGCCGGCGACCCGCATCATTCCGAACCCCATGAAATCCATGGCAATGAAGTGCATTCGATGCATGATAATGACCCACATGATGCGCATCACGGCAACGGTGGTCTGCCGCATGAATCGCCCTGGGTGGTTACGGTTCCGTTGATTCTGCTGGCGATTCCCTCGATATTTATCGGGTTCTTCACTATCGGTCCGATGTTGTTCGGCAGCTTCTTTGCCGGCGCCATCGAAGTGCTGCCGCAGAACGATGTTATCAAGGTTCTGGGCGAGGAATTCCATGGACCTTTTGCATTTGCCCTGCACGGCATGCAGATGCCGGCATTCTGGCTAGCCCTGTCGGGCTTCGCTCTGGCGACCTATATCTACCTGTTCAATATCCGAATTGCCGAGCGTGCGCAGAAGATTTTCGCGCTTCCGATCCGCATTCTGGAAAACAAGTACGGTTTCGATGATCTTTGGGTCAAGGGATTTGCCGGCGGTAGCATTGCTCTCGGTGGCAAGGCCTGGAAATACATCGATGCCGGTCTGATAGACGGCGTGATGGTTAATGGTACGGCGAAGCTGGTTGGTCGCATCGCCCGGGCCGTCCGCGGCACCCAGACCGGACATCTGACCACCTACGCTCTCGCCATGATCGTCGGTTTGATTGCAATGCTGGCCATTGCAAGTCATATGTTTGCTGGTTAAAGACAAGGATTACACGTATGGGCACCCACCTGCCGCTACTCAGCACACTCATCTGGCTTCCAATGCTCGGCGGCTTGATTACCTTCCTGCTCGGTGATCGACGTATCGGTAGCGCGAAAGTCTTCGCACTGCTGGTCACCATCGCCACATTTCTGCTCAGCATCAAACTGTATTTCGGTCTCGATCAGTCAACCGCGGCGATGCAGTTCGGTGAGCAGTTGCCGTGGTTGCCTGGATTCAATATCAACTACAGTCTAGGCGTCGACGGCATTTCGGTCGCACTCATTCTGCTGACGACCTTTACCACCGTGCTGGTTCTTATGGGGTCGTGGAGTTCAATCGAAAACCGCACCCATCAGTATTTCGCCGCCATGCTGGTGCTCGAAGGGCTGATGGTGGGAGTATTCTGCGCGCTCGATGCCGTGCTTTTCTATATCTTCTTCGAGGGCATGCTGATTCCGATGTTTATCATCATCGGCATCTGGGGTGGTCCCCGTCGTATCTATGCCAGCATCAAATTCTTCCTGTATACCTTCCTAGGTTCGGTGTTCATGCTGATCGGGCTGGTCTACCTCTATAACAAGTCCGGAAGTTTCGATCTGGCTACCTGGGCCGATCTGCCTTTGAGCGCGACCGAACAGATGTGGCTGTTCTTTGCGTTCCTGGCGGCGTTCTCGGTCAAGGTACCGATGGTGCCGGTGCATACCTGGCTTCCGGATGCGCACGTCGAGGCTCCCACCGGCGGGTCGGTCATACTGGCCGCAATCATGCTGAAGATTGGCGGCTATGGATTCCTGCGTTTCAGTCTGCCGATCGTGCCGGACGCATCCACCGAATGGGCCTGGCTGGTCATTCTATTGTCCTTGATTGCCGTGGTTTACATCGGTTTTGTTGCTCTTGTGCAAGAAGATATGAAGAAACTGATTGCCTATTCATCGATTGCGCATATGGGTTTCGTGACACTTGCCAGCTTTATCGTGTTCGCCATGGTGCGCGAAGACGGTAACCTCGAGGGTGCCCGCCTTAGCCTGCAGGGCGGGATGGTGCAGATGATTTCACACGGTTTCATTTCAGGCGCCATGTTCAGCTGCGTCGGCATCCTGTATGACCGCATGCACAGCCGCATGATCAAGGATTACGGCGGCGTGATCAATACCATGCCGTGGTTCGCGGGATTCTTCGTGCTGTTCGCCATGGCCAATGCCGGCCTGCCGGGAACCAGCGGTTTCGTCGGCGAGTTCATGGTCATTCTTGCCGCGTTCCAGTCGCATCCATTGATCGCCTTCTTCGCCGCATTCACGCTGATTCTGGGCGCCGCCTATACCTTGTGGATGGTCAAGCGCGTGGTGTTCGGCGAAATCGGCAACCACCATGTCGCCGAGTTGAGCGATATCAATGCCCGCGAGGCCTGGATACTTGGCCTGTTCGCCGCCGGTGTTCTTGCCCTCGGCGTCTATCCGAAACCTCTTGTCGATCTGATGGATGCGCCGATTGCAGCATTGGTCGATCACATCGTGCAAACCAAGCTTTGAGGAACCGGCAATGACCATCCCCATGATCTCCGCAGCCGACCTGAATGCCATTCTGCCGGAAATATTCATCTGCTGCTCGGCCTTCGCGCTGCTGATGCTCGATTTGTTCATCGACGCCAAACGCCGGCCGTTAATCCACTTCCTGGCAGTGGCGGTACTTGTTGCAGCGATTCTGCTGACTGTGCGTGATATGGTGTCGGTCACAACCACAGCCTTCGGTGGCATGTTCATCCATGATGTCGCCGGTGATGTGCTGAAAATTGGGACCTACGCGGTAACTGCGCTGGCATTCATCTACGCCAAGCCCTATCTGATTGAGCGTGGCCTGTTCAAATCGGAATTCTATGCGTTGGCGCTTTTTGGTGTGCTGGGCATGATGCTGATGATTTCGGCCGGCAACCTCACCGTGCTTTATCTCGGCCTTGAACTGCTGGCGCTGAGCTCGTACGGCCTGGTCGCGTTTGACCGTGACAATCCGCTGGTATCGGAAGCGGCCATCAAGTATTTCGTGCTTGGTGCCATTGCCTCCGGTCTGCTGCTATATGGCATGTCCATGGTTTATGGTGCAACCGGAAGCCTGCAATTCGATGTCATTTATGCAGCATCCAGCACTACGGCTTCGCCTATGATGTTCAAGCTTGGGGTGGTCTTTATCGTTGCAGGGATCGCCTTCAAATTCGGTGCGGCACCATTCCATATGTGGTTACCCGACGTCTATCAGGGTGCACCTACTGCTGTCACCACCTATATCGCCTCGGCTCCGAAAATGGCGGTCTTCGCGATGGCTTACCGTCTGCTTGAGTCGGCGGCGGGAAACAGCATGGCGGACTGGGTGCCGTTGATTGCCATTCTGTCGGCCCTGTCCTTGCTGTTGGGTAATTTGATGGCATTGGTACAGTCCAGCTTCAAGCGTCTTCTGGCCTATTCGACCATTTCACACGTTGGCTTTCTGTTCCTTGGTCTGCTCAGTGCCGATGCCAGCGGCTATGCTGCCGCGATGTTCTATGCCATCAGCTATGCCATTACCGCAGTGGCGGCCTTCGGCTCCCTGATTCTGCTGAGTCATGCCGGTTACGATGCCGATGATATCGATGGGTTCCGTGGCCTATGGATCAAGCATCCGGGTTTTGCCTTTCTTATCCTGTTCGTGGTGGCGTCACTGGCCGGGGTGCCGCCGTTCCTTGGTTTCTTCGCGAAGCTGCAGGTCATCGTTTCCGCTTTGAATGCCGGCTACCAGTGGCTTGCGATTCTGGCCGTAATCTGTGCCGTGATTGGCGCGTTCTACTACCTGAAGCTGATCCGTGTCATGTTCTTCGAGAAGCCGGATAGTGAGGCCAACCGCATCAATCCCGACCACCACCTGCAGGTGGCGTTTGTGCTTAACGCTTCGGCGCTTCTGGTCCTTGGGGTGTTCTCCAATGCCATCCTGTCCTGGTGTCTCAAGGCGTTTCCGGCCGCTTGACGCGGGACTTGTGCCGGAGAGGGCAAATCCGCTATAATACCGGTTCACTGATGCGGGGTGGAGCAGTCTGGCAGCTCGTCGGGCTCATAACCCGAAGGTCGTAGGTTCAAATCCTGCCCCCGCTACCAGTTTGACGCAGAGGGCCAAGGCCGTTTGCGGGGCTAGTTCGAGGCGAACTTGTGCTTTGGACGCCGGAACTAGGAAGTACCGGAAAAGGGCCGTCAGGCCCTTTTTTATTAGCGACATCGCACGGCGCAGGGAGATGACATCATGGCAATGACCGGTAAGGCCTTGGAATTGAAGGTATTATTGGAACCAACCGTTCGCGGTTTGGGACTTGAATTGCTAGGCGTGGAGTTTTCGCCCGCGAGCGGCAATGCTTTATTGCGTCTTTACATCGATGCGCGGGAACGTTTGGTCAGTATCGAGGATTGCGAGGCGGTCAGTCGGGAAGTATCGGCCAACCTTGACGTCAACGATCCGATCGCCTCGCAGTACACCTTGGAGGTGTCTTCGCCGGGCATCGACCGGCCGCTGTTTACGCTTGCGCAGTTTGCGCGGCAGATCGGCGAGCAGGTCAAAATCAGTTTGAGTCTTCCGCAGGAAGGGCGGCGGCGGTTGCAAGGCAAAGTGCTTTCGGTCGGCGAGTCCGGGATAGTGTTGGATGTGGATGGCCGTGAATTCACGGTCACCATCGGTAACGTGGATAAAGCCAGGCTGGTGCCGGATCTCGTGGCGCTGGGTCTGGTGGCTGAACCCAAAGGCGGGCGCAGAAAGCCGGCGCCCAAGAAATTGTGATTTTCGACTAATTTCGGCACAGCCGAAGGATACGGAGTTGGATTGTGAGTAAAGAACTTTTATTGGTCATGGAAGCGGTCGCTAACGAAAAAGGCGTCGACCGCCAGGTCATCATCCAGGCGATGGAATCGGCGTTGGCCTCGGCTGCCAAAAAGCGCTTCCACGACGAAGATGTGTCAATCCGCGTCGCGATCAACCCCAAGGACGGAACCTATGAAACCTTCCGGCGCTGGGAAGTCATCGCCGACGATGTGATTATGGAGTCGCCCGATCGCATGATTCGTCTGATGGACGCCGTCGACGAGATGGAAGGCGCCGAAGTCGGCGACTTCGTCGAACAACCGGTCGAGAACCCCGAGTTCGGGCGCATCGCCGCCCAGGCCGCCAAACAGGTCATCGTGCAGCGTGTCCGCGAAGCCGAGCGTGCACTGGTTCTGGAGCAATGGAACGACCGTGTCGGTGAACTGGTCAACGGCGTCGTCAAGCGCGCCGAACGCGGTAACGTTTATGTCGATCTCGGCGGCAATGCCGAAGCGATTATTCCGAAAGACAAGGCAATTCCGCGCGATGTCCTGCGTCCGGGTGACCGCGTTCGCGGCTATCTGGCCGAAACTCGTGCCGAAACCCGCGGTCCGCAGCTGATCATTTCGCGTATCGCGCCGGAATTCATGATTGAGCTGTTCAAGCTCGAAGTTCCGGAAGTGGGCCAAGGACTGGTCGAAATCAAGGGCGCCGCCCGCGACTCGGGTGACCGTGCCAAGATCGCCGTGCTCGCCCATGACCACCGTACCGACCCGATCGGTGCCTGTATCGGCATGCGTGGTTCACGCGTGCAGGCCGTATCCAACGAGCTCAACGGTGAACGTGTCGATATCGTACTGTGGTCCGAAAACCCGGCACAATTCGTCATCAACGCCATGGCGCCAGCCGAAGTACAGTCGATTATCGTCGATGAAGACAAGCATTCGATGGATATCGCCGTGGCCGAAGATAAGTTGGCGCAGGCCATCGGCAAGGGTGGCCAAAACGTGCGTCTGGCCAGCCGCCTAACCGGCTGGCAATTGAATGTGATGACCCAGGATCAGGTCTCTGCAAAGAGCGAGGCCGAACAGGCCGTTGCACGTGCCATGTTCGTGGAAAAACTGGAAGTCGACGAAGAAATTGCCGGAATCCTGGTTTCCGAGGGGTTCAACACCGTTGAAGAAATCGCCTATGTGCCGGCTGCCGAACTTCTCGCCGTTGAGGGCTTTGATGAGGATATCGTCGAAGAACTGCGCGCCCGCGCCCGTGACGCCCTGCTAAACGAGGCCCTGGCCGCCGAAGAGGAAATCGAAGAGCATAAGCCGACGGATGAGCTTCTGGCAATGGACGGTATGAGTGAAAGCATCGCCTATGCATTGGCCGAGCGGGGGGTTTCCACGCCGGATGATCTGGCTGAACTGGCGGCCGATGAGATTTCCGATATCGAAGACATGGGTATGGAGCGGGCCTCGGCGTTCATCCTGGCCGCTCGTGCCGCTGAAATCGCGCGTCTCGAGCAATCAAACTGAATACCGCGAAATACACATCATGTAATCAGCATCACAAAATTTAAGGATCGACATCTCCATGTCAGAAGTAACCGTAGGATCGTTGGCAAAAATCGTCGGGCTGCCGGTCGACAAGCTGCTCAAGCAGCTTGCCGATGCCGGCATGGAATTCTCTGGTCCGGATCAGATCGTCAGCAGTACCGAGAAGATCAAGCTGCTCGGATTTCTGCGCCGTTCGCATGGTAAGACCGAGAAGCCGGCGGATGCCGCTGCCGCACCCAAGAAGATCACCATTGCCCGGCGCAAAACGGAAGAACTGACGATTGCCAGTTCCGGCAAATCCAAGACCACGGTTGCCGTCGAAGTTCGTCAGAAGCGAACCTATGTCAAACGTGATGAAGCCGCGGTGCCGGTATCCGATGAGCGTGAAGAGTTGCTTCGTAAGCTCGAGCAGTCGAAGTCACGTAATGCCGAGGAGCAGGCGCGTCTGAGCGAATTCGACCGTGCACGTCGCGAGCAGATCGAAACGGAGCGTACCGAAAAGGAACGGGGCATCCGTGAGGCCGAGGAAAAAGCCCGCATTGCGTTAGCCGAGCTGGCCGGAAAGAAGGTAGGCGCCGTCGAATCCGATGCCGCCGGACATGAGTCCCGTCGTGAACGTGATGAAAAGCACGGTCACAAACCGCACAAGACCGAAGCCCTTCGCCACGAACAGGCAAAGACCGCCAAGGACAAGTTGCCGAGCAAAACTGCTAAGCACAAGGTGCGAGGTTCGCACGTCATGGTCGACAACGACATCGACGATGATTCCGCGTTGCAGAATATCAGCGGCCAGTTGCACCTGACTGCAGCCGAACGCGAACGCCGCGTCAGTGCCGGCAAAAAGAAGCCAAAGCAGAAGGTCCTGGAAGCCTCGCGGATCGCGACCGGTCAGCATGGTTTTTCGCGTCCGACGACGCCAATTACCCGCGAAGTCGCCATCGGCGACTCCATTATGGTTTCCGAACTCGCCAACAAACTCGCGATGAAGGGTTCCGAGGTGGTACGTGCCCTGTTCAAGATGGGCATGATGGTCACCATCAATCAGGTCATCGACCATGATACCGCCGTTCTGGTGGTTGAGGAGCTTGGTCATAAAGCTGTGCAGGCCAATGATAACGATGCTGAACTGGCATTGGTTGCGCATCTGGATGAGGTTCAGGGTGATAAGACTGCACGTCCGCCGGTGGTCACCATCATGGGGCACGTTGATCACGGCAAGACTTCGTTACTTGACTATATCCGCCGTACCAAGGTTGCCACCGGCGAAGCCGGAGGTATTACCCAGCACATCGGCGCTTACCATGTGGAGACTCCGCGTGGGGTCATCAGCTTCTTGGATACCCCGGGCCATGCCGCGTTTACCGCCATGCGTGCCCGTGGCGCCAAGCTGACCGACATCGTGGTGTTGGTGGTTGCCGCTGATGACGGCGTCATGCCGCAGACCATCGAAGCGGTCGAGCATGCCCGTTCCGCCAAGGTACCGCTGATCGTGGCCATGAACAAGATGGACAAATCCGAAGCCAACCCCGACAACGTCAAGCAGGGGCTGGTCAAATTGGAAGTGGTGCCGGAGGAGTGGGGCGGTGATATCCAGTTCGTGCCGGTTTCCGCTAAGACCGGCGACGGTGTCGACAATTTACTGGAATCCATTCTGGTCCAGGCCGAGTTGCTCGAGTTGAAAGCCACTGTCGATGCCCGTGCCAGCGGTGTAGTCATCGAATCCTCGCTCGATAAGGGCCGTGGCCCGGTCGCTACCGTGCTGGTGCAGGAAGGCACCCTGAAGAAAGGTGATTATCTGGTCAGCGGCCTGCAGTATGGCCGTGTGCGTGCGCTGTTCGATGAGAACGGCAAGCAGGCCGACTCCGCTGGTCCCTCCATTCCCGTACAGGTGCTCGGTCTTTCCGGCGTGCCGGATGCCGGCGATGACTTCGTTGTCGTGGCTGATGAACGCCTGGCCAAGGAGGTCGCCCAGCAACGTGAAATCAAACGCCGTGAATCGCGCCTGGTCAAACAGCCCGGATCGCGCATGGAAGATGTCATGGCGCAGATGGGTGCCGGACAGGGCCAGCAGGTGCTCAACATCCTGGTCAAGGCCGATGTGCAGGGTTCGGTGGAAGCATTGCGCGATTCGCTGACCGGATTGACCAACGAGGCCATCCGCATCAACGTCATTTCTTCCGGCGTCGGCGGCATCACCGAGTCGGATGCGACTCTGGCGGCTGCATCCAAGGCCGTGGTCATCGGTTTCAATGTTCGTGCCGATGCCTCGGCGCGGCGCATCATCGAAAGCAACGGTATTGACCTGCGCTACTTCTCGATCATCTATGACGTCATTGACCAGGTCAAGCAGGTCGCTTCCGGTCTTCTGGGTGTCGAGATCCGCGAGGAAATCATCGGTATCGCCGAGGTACGTGATGTCTTCCGCAGTTCCAAGTTCGGTGCCGTTGCCGGTTCGCTGGTCATCGAAGGTATGGTCAAGCGCAATAAGCCTATCCGCGTACTGCGCAACAGTGTCGTGGTTTTCGAAGGCGAGCTGGAGAGTCTGCGTCGCTTCAAGGATATCGTCGAGGAAGTCCGTAGTGGTACCGAATGCGGCATTGCGGTGAAAGCCTACAATGATGTCAAGCCGGGCGATCAGATCGAATGCTTCGAACGTATCGAAGTGGCACGTAGCCTCTGATGGCGAAGAAGAGTTTTCACCGGACCGATCGTGTTTCCGCCCAGCTTCGTCGCGAGCTGGGCCAGATTGTGCACGCTACGGTGCGCGAGCATGGCCTACCATCGCTGAGCGTGTCCGATGTCGAACTCACCCGTGATATGGCGCATGCCAAGGTTTTCGTGACGGCCTTGTTGTCGGATTCGTCCAAAGTTGCTGTGAAAGCACTGAACGAGCTGGCGCCAGAAATGCGTTTCCAGCTGGCGCATGCAGTCAAGATGCGGCATGTGCCCGAGCTGCATTTCCATTACGACGATTCGGTCGATAAGAGCGAACGCATCGAGCAACTGCTGCGCGAAAGCCCGAAGCCCGAATCGCTCTGAGCGCCCCCGGGCGGTTTTTTCCTGCATGAAGAAAGCACAGTTCAATTTTGTCCGACGCCCGGTCGATGGCCTGATTCTGCTCGACAAGCCCCAGGATATGACGTCCAATCAGGCCTTGCAGAAAGTCCGTAACCTATATCGGGCCGAAAAAGCCGGCCACACCGGTGCGCTCGATCCGCTGGCGACCGGCGTGCTCCCGATCTGTCTGGGCGAAGCCACCAAAGTTGCCGGCCTGCTGCTGGGTAACGACAAGGCCTACCAGGTCAATGCCGTCCTCGGCATCACCACCGATACCGATGACGCCGATGGCCAGGTTCTGCGTGAGCGAGCGATTGGCAATTATTCCCGCACGCAGATGGACACCCTGGTGCAGGAATTCATCGGCGACATCCTGCAGGTGCCGCCCGTGTACTCGGCGCTCAAGCAGGGCGGTGAGCCGATGTATCTGAAGGCACGCCGCGGCGATGTCATCGCTCTGCCGGCGCGTCCGGTCCGTATCCATGCCATCGAACTGTTGGCATTGGATGAAAGGAGCCTCAGCCTTAACGTGACCTGCGGTTCAGGAACCTATATCCGCAGCCTGGTGCGCGATCTGGGCGAGGCCCTGGGCTGCGGCGCCCATGTTACGGCCCTGCGTCGGCTTTGGGTGGAGCCGTTTCAGGCACTCCCCGTGTGGACCTTGGACACCCTTCAGACCCTTGCGGAACGTGGTCTGCCGGAATTGGACAGCGTTCTGCACCCGGTCGCCGATGCCTTGGTGGCAGTACCGAAGCTGGTACTGGACGCCGAGCAGGCTCGACGTGTGGGTATGGGCCAGAAAATCCGCATTTCCGGGCCGGTGCAGGCCTGTGAACGGATCCAGCTCTGCAACGGCGAGGGGCTGCCCTTGGGATTAGCCGAAATGAGCGCTGAGGGCGAGCTTACGGTCCAGCGTCTATTTCGCTGGGCGGCAGTCAATTAGTACCATTAATCCCCACTAACTGATTGAATCGAGTATAATATACGGGCTTCGCGCCTTCCGGCCGAGGCTCCCTTAACCGGCGGTTATGGCGGTTGCGCAGCCCGCGCTTCTGCCGAATTCGCATCTTCATAGAGAATTGATATGTCCATTGATACCAGCAAAGTCATCGGCGAGCACAAACGCGCCGCCAATGATACCGGCTCCCCGGAAGTCCAGGTCGCCCTGTTGACTGCCCGCATCGAAGACCTTTCCGAACACTTCAAGACCCACAAGAAAGACCACCACTCGCGCCGCGGTCTCCTGAAAATGGTGAACCAGCGTCGCAGCCTGCTGGCCTATCTGAAAAAGAAAGACAGCGAGCGTTACCAGGCCCTGATCCAGCGCCTCGGCTTACGTCGCTAACCACCCAACGCGGCGCTTCGGCGCCGCGTTATTTTTTGCAGTACACCAAAGACGGGCATGTGGCCCATCTCGCGGAAATCAAAGAGGATAATACAGTGGCAAAAATCGTGAAAACCTTCCAATACGGAAAGCATCAAGTCAGCATTGAAACCGGTGAAATCGCGCGTCAGGCCAGCGGTTCGGTCATCGTCAGCGTCGAAGGCACCGTGGTCCTGGTCACCGCCGTGGCCGCCAAGTCGCAGCGCGAGGGCATGGATTTCTTCCCGCTCACCGTCGACTACCAGGAAAAATTCTATGCCGGTGGCCGTATTCCGGGCGGCTTCTTCAAGCGTGAAGGCCGTGCCACCGAGAAGGAAACCCTGATTTCCCGCCTGATCGACCGTCCGATCCGCCCGCTGTTCCCGGAAGGTTTCCGCAACGAAGTGCAGATCATCGCCACCGTGGTGTCGATGAATCCGGAAGTCGACGGCGACATCCCGGCCCTGATCGGCGCCTCCGCCGCCCTGGCCCTGTCCGGCGCGCCGTTCAACGGTCCGATCGGCGCCGCCAAGGTCGGTTTCGCCAACGGCCAGTACATCCTGAACCCGACCGCCGCCGAACTGGCTACCTCGCAGCTCGAGCTGGTCGTCGCAGGTACCGCCGGTGCCGTGCTGATGGTGGAATCGGAAGCCGCGTTGCTGTCCGAACAGCAAATGCTGGGTGCCGTCATGTTCGGTCATCAGCAGATGCAGACCGTCATCAATGCCATCAACGAACTGGTTGCCGAAGTCGGCGTCAGCAGGTGGACCTGGCAGGCTCCGGCCAAGAACGAGGCCATGATTGCGGCGCTCAAAACCGCCGTCGGCGGCCGTCTGGAAGCTGCTTTCGCCATCCGCGAAAAGCTCGAACGCCGTGATGCCATCGCCAAAATCAAAGCCGAAGTGATGGAAAGCCTGAAAGCCGATGCCGACGCCAATGGCTGGATCAGTGCCGAAATGTCGAAGGAATTCGGCGAACTTGAATACGAAACCATGCGCGCTTCCGTGCTGAAGACCAAAGTCCGCATCGACGGCCGCGATCTCACCACCGTGCGTCCGATCAGCGTGCGTACTTCGGTGCTACCGCGTACCCATGGCTCGGCCCTGTTTACCCGCGGTGAAACCCAGGCCCTGGTAGTGGCTACCCTCGGTACTGCCCGCGATGGTCAGATCATCGATGCCGTGTCCGGTGAATACAAAGAAAACTTCATGTTCCATTACAACTTCCCTCCGTACTCGGTGGGCGAGTGCGGCCGCTTCGGCGCCCCGAAACGCCGTGAAATCGGACACGGCCGTCTGGCCAAGCGCGGCGTCATGGCCGTCATGCCGAATATGGAAGAATTCCCGTACACCATCCGCTGCGTTTCGGAAATCACCGAGTCCAATGGTTCGTCCTCGATGGCCTCGGTCTGCGGTTCATCGTTGGCTATGATGGATGCCGGCATTCCGCTGAAAGCCCCGGTTGCCGGTATTGCCATGGGTCTGGTCAAGGAAGGTGGCGATTTCGTCGTGCTGTCCGACATTCTGGGTGACGAAGACCACCTCGGCGACATGGATTTCAAAGTGGCCGGTTCCGAGCAGGGCATTTCTGCATTGCAGATGGACATCAAGATTGAAGGCATCACCGAAGAAATCATGCGCATCGCGCTCGAGCAGGCCAAACAGGGCCGTCTGCACATCCTCGGCGAAATGGCGAAAGCCCTGTCGACGCCGCGTGCCGAAATGTCGGAATTCGCGCCGCGTCTGCTGACCCTGAAGATCCATCCGGACAAGATCCGCGAAGTGATCGGCAAGGGCGGTTCGGTCATCCAGGCCATCACCAAGGAAACCGGAACCCAGATCGACATCCAGGACGACGGCACCATCACCATCGCTTCGGTCAACAATGCCGCCGCCGAAGCCGCCCGTGCCCGCATCGAGTCGATCACCTCCGACGTCGAGCCTGGCCGCATCTATGAAGGCAAAGTCGCCAAGATCATGGATTTCGGCGCATTCGTCACCATCGCCCCGGGCAAAGACGGCCTGGTGCATGTATCGCAGATCTCCAACGAGCGCGTCGAGAAAGTCTCCGACAAGCTCAAGGAAGGGGATATCGTTAAAGTGAAAGTACTGGAAGTCGACAAGCAGGGCCGCATCCGCCTGTCGATGAAGGCGCTGGATGAAGACACTGCCGAATAAACGCACTAGCTTGACGCAAAAAGCGGGCTTCGGCCCGCTTTTTCGTGGGCAAGAGATTTGTGTACACTGACGGCATGAGCCCGTGCTGGAAAAACCGGATCCTGTTTGCGCTCGGCAGCCTCTGGGCCTTGCCGGTGACGGCGGTCGGCTTGGTGCTCGGCGCCGGAACCCTTCTGCTCGGCGCGCGCGTGTCGTTTTCCGATGCGGCTGTGGTTTTTTCCGACTTCCGGTTTTTCAGGCATGGCGCGTTGACGCTCGGGCAGGTCATTCTGCATACCGGCGCCTCGCTCGACGAGCCGACCCTGACCTACCACTGCGCGGCCTTCGGAGGCGATGAGTGCGTGCGTATCGGCAGTCACGAGCGGGCGCATGTGTATCAGACCATGGCCTTGGGTGTGTTGTTTCTGCCCCTATATTTCCTGCATGGCGGCATTAGTCATAAAAACTGCTTCGAGCAGGCAGCCGACCGCTATGCCAGGACCGGTGCTGGCTGGTGGCCTTACCGGCAATAAAAACCCCTTCAGTAATGAAGGGGTTTTTTTATAATTGGTACCGGTGATAGGACTCGAACCTACACTATGTCACCATAAGCGGATTTTGAGTCCGCCGCGTCTACCATTCCGCCACACCGGCATGTGCATACCTATTATACCCAATCGGACGGCTTATTCACAGTCGACCGGATCAAGGCAAAGCAACTTGCGACCTTTGCTATACCAGTCGTCGCCAAGCGGTTCGAAAATCGAGCAGTCGCCCATACTATCCTTGTAGATGTGCAGGGAAATTGCGATTTTATCGGGACTCGGGTTGCGGATGGTGTGGTATTCATGCGGCGGAATGATGCAGCCCGAAGAGCCGACGCCGCCCATGACCGGCGTGAGGCGCTCGAAACGGCAGCGATCGGGCTGGTCTTCCATTAGTTCATACTGGACGACTTCGATTTCACCTTGCCAGACGCCCTCGACACCCCAAAGGCCGCAGTGGTCGTGAATTGGCGTGCCTTGACCAGGCCCCCAGGTCATTGCGACCACGCTGACCCCAGTTTCCGGACACTTATAGATTTCGCGGCGGGCATAGTGGCCTTCCACCGGCTCATAGACACACTCCGGCAGGAAAACTGATTTCGAGGTGATTAGGCTGCTCAGGCCGTCACGCAGAATGGCCATGGTCGCTTGCGTGTCGGAAGCTGCGCAGGCTCCGCGGATTAGCTCGAGAAGATGTTCTTTTCCGGTAAAAGCGAGATCGTTCATGGAGTTTTCCTGAGTTCGTCGAGGAAGTGTCGGATGGGTGGGGCGAATTGATCAATATCGACCAGAAACGCGTCATGTCCTTGATGGGAATCGAGCGCCATGAAGCGGGTTTTGGCACCGCCCCGTGCCAGCCCGTCGGCAAGCTGCTGTTGCTGGTGCAGCGGAAACAGGATGTCGGTGGTCGCGCCGAGAATGAGTGCACTCTGCAGGCTGATGCCAGTTAGAGCGCCGACCACATCATCGCCACCACGTGCACAGGATTGGCAGGCATCGAACCAGTCCATGGCGCGGCTGAGGTAGAGATAGCAGTTCGGATCGAACTGATCGACGAAACGTTCAGCATGTGCTTCCAGATAGCTCTCAACCTCGAACTCCATGCCGAACCGTTCCTGGGGGGTATCACTGTTTAGGCGCACCCGTCCGAAACGGCCGTCCCATTCCATGGCTGAACGGTAGGTGACTACACCCAGTTTACGGGCGATACGCATGCCATTACGGGGATATTCGGCAGTGTCATAGCGTCCAAGATTCCAATGTGGATCGAGCCGGATCGCTTCACGCTGGAGTGAGCGGATGGCAATGGAAAAGGGCAGGGCCTGGGCGCTTCCGGAAATATTGATGTGGCTATGAGTGAACAGCGGAAACTGCTGCAAAAACGAAAGTGCCACCATGCCCCCCATCGAGTTTCCGACAAGACAGGCCAGCGACTCGATGCCGAGGTGGTTCAATACCGCTTTCGCGGCACTGGCGCAGTCTTCGATGGAAAGGTCCGGAAACTGAAGCCGGTAGGCCTCTCCGGTAACAGGATCCATGGAAGCAGGGCCTGTCGAGCCTTTACAGCTACCCAATGTGTTTATGCAAATGACATGCCAGAACATGGTATCGATGGCCTTGCCCGGACCTACCATCGATTCCCACCAGCCTTTTTCGGGGTTTTCCGAGGAACTGGCGACATGGGCGCTGGGTGAGAGCCCGGTAAGAATCAGCACGGCATTATCACGTGCCGGATTCAACTGTCCCCAGGTTTCGTAGGCCATGCGTCCACCGTTGAGGCTGCCGCCGCGCTTGAATGCAAAAGGCGAAGGCAGGGGCGCAAAGCGGGTACCGGTGGAAATGAATTCGCTCATGGATTCTGACGCAGAATCAAAGTGACCGGAGCCAGTTTATCTGATTGCATCATAACCGGCATACTTTGCCAGTCCCCGGTGCCGGCTTCGGCGGTGCCGCTGACCGAAACACGTGCTTGCAGAACGAATCCGGATTGGCTGAATAAGCGGTCTGTCGGCATGACCGAATCGGCATCGGATAACTGCACTTGAATCGGGAACGCAGTGAGCGGAATCCGCTTCGCTGCCAGAGGCGGACCGGCGCCATCAATGCGTTTCGCAAACACGAACATGACAGCACCCGGGGGCGTTTGGTTTTTCAGAGTGGAGTCGACATCGACCGAGATGCTGAGGGCACGAACACCTGGCATGGCCATGACCGGGAGTCCGGCATCGACCCGCGCACGATTGATCTGCGGCAGCAATGCCTGCGCGGTTGCCGCATCAACCTGCGGCAGCAGGCTTTCCCAGACGCTGGCCGCATCCTTCGGTTGGCCGGCCTGTAACAGCAGGATGCCGCTGAAGAAGAGGGCGCGCTGGTTGTCCGGCTCGATGCGCAGCGCTTTGTCGAGCCATGCACGTGCGCGCGGATCCGGGATATCCGGTTTACCGGCGCGGAAAATGGATTCCGCATAATCAACCATCAGTCCGGCATTGCCGGGAGCCAGTTGCAGGGCTTTGGCGAAGTGCGGTTGCGCTACCTGGTACTGCCCGGTCTGAAGATAGCTGCGCGCCAGAAGAACGCGAGCTTCGAGATTGGTGGGCTGCTCGCTGACAACCGTCGCAAGTTCGGCCAAGGCGTGTTCGACCGTCTCTTCGGCCGCCGGTGCTGGCTGGTAGCCAATGGCTTCAGGACGTCCGAATTGCCAATACAAAGCAGCAGTGAGTCCAGCGCAGCCTAGCAACAAGGCGGCGGCAAGGCCACGTTGTTTTGGCCAAAGTGGTTTAAACGCGATGGCCAGCAGCAATAGCACCAACAGCACACTAAGCAAAACGAACAGGACCATTACCATTCCTCGCCGGCATCGTTGCCGGTATCCGCTTGTTTCTGTTTGCTCCGGATGACCGAAGCCACGGCAAATCCGCCGATCAGCAGGATAACGAACGGCCCGACCCATAGCAGCCAATTGCTGCCACGCATCGGCGGTTCGTACAGCACAAAATCGGTATAGCGCGCCACTAGATACTGCTTGATTTCTTCATCGCTACTGCCATCGCGCATTAGGCGCAACACTTCCATGCGCAGGTCGTGCGCAATCGGCGCATTTGAGTCAGCGATACTCTGGTTCTGGCACATCACGCAACGCAGTTCAGCCGCCAATGCCCTGAAGCGCTGTTCTTCTGCCGGGTTTTGGAAGTCGATCGGATCAAGCGCGCTGGTGTTTCCGGAAAACAGAAATCCGGCGAGCAGTGTCAGCATTGCGCAGATATTTTTCATAGAGCCTCTGGCAACAGCGGCAGAATTTTTTCTTGTACGATTTCAGGCGTCAGCGGCCCGACATGTTTGAAACGTACGACGCCGGTGGTATCGATCACGAAGGTTTCCGGCGCACCGTAAATGCCCCAGTCCAAAGCCGCCTGGCCATCGCGATCCTGAACGACCAGTGCAAACGGATTGCCGTACCGGGCTAGCCAGCGCGCGGCATCTTCCGGACTGTCTTTGTAGTTATAACCCACGACCACGGTTCCGGATTGCGCCAGCTCGGTGATGACCGGATGTTCGACGCGGCAACTGACGCACCAGCTGCCCCAGACATTGAGAACATAGGCTTTGCCTTTCAGGTCTGCGATCCCGAGGCGGGATTCCGGAAGCACCAATTCCGGCAATAGCATTGCCGGTGCCGTTTTTCCGATCAGCGGCGAAGGAATGGCGGAGTTATCCTTTCCTGAATTCATGCGTACACCAACAAATAGCAACAACGCAACCGCGATAAATGCCAGCAAGGGTAGCAGGCGACTCATGCTTCATGACCTTTGCGTTTGAAGCGTTTATCGAAGATCACGATGAGCGCACCGAGCGCCATCATGACGGCACCGAACCAAATCCAGCGCACGAACGGTTTTACATGCAGACGCAATGCCCAGCCACCGGTATCATCGATTGGCTCGCCCAGAGCGACATACAAATCACGGGTCAGACCGCCGTGCATATCTGCTTCGGTCATGCTGCTGCCGCCGGAAGCATATTGGCGCTTTTCAGGATGCAGGATGTGAAAATTTCGCTCGCCGACGCCGACCTGGATATCGCCCCGTTGCGCGATGAAATTCGGCCCGGCAACCTCCTTGACGCCAAGGAAGGTGAATCGGTAGTCGCCGACCTCGAAGCTTTGACCAGGTTTTGCCGCCACGTCTTTTTCCACGCTTAGGCCTTCGGTCATCAGCGCGCCGAAACAGAATACAGCGACGCCGGCATGTGCTGTGACCATGCCGATCATTTCCGCAGTGAATCGTCCCTGCGCCTGCCGGAAGCGCTGCCAGACAAAGTGTGCTGTGCCGAGTGCGATCCAGACGCCAGAAAACCAAGCCATCGCGGATTTAAGCGGGTGCTGCGGGGCTTGGAAAAAGGCGATGGTGGCAATCACCATGGCCAGTGCCAACCAGGGTGTCAGCCAGCGCGCGACATCGCCGAGATTTTCTCGTTGCCAGCGGCTGAGTGGGCCGAATGGAATAAGCAATACCATCGGCGCCATCAGAATCAAAAACAGCTTCCCGAAATAGGGCGGGCCGACCGATACTTTGCCCAGTCCGAGCGCATCGGCCAGCAAGGGGTACAGGGTTCCGAGCAATACCATGGCCGCGGCCGCGGTCAACAGCAGATTGTTGAGCAACAGGAGGCTCTCGCGGGATTGCCAGTGGAAGGGCTTGCCTGCTTCTTTCGGGGCGCGCAGCGCGAACAACACCAACGAGCCGCCGACCACGCAGCACAGGAAGGCGAGGATGAACATGCCGCGATCAGGATCGGAGGCGAAGGCATGCACCGAAGTCAGTACGCCCGAGCGCACTAGGAAGGCACCGAGCAGGGAGAGCGAAAAGGCAGCAATGGCCAGCAGTAAGGTCCAGCTGGAGAAGCTGCCGCGTTTTTCGGTGGTGGCCTGCGAATGCAGCAAAGCGGCGCCGACCAGCCAGGGCATGAAGCTGGCGTTCTCGACCGGATCCCAGAACCACCAGCCGCCCCAGCCCAGTTCGTAATAGGCCCAGAAACTGCCGAGTGCGATACCCAGCGTCAGGAAAGCCCAGGCCACGTTGGTCCAAGGGCGTGCCCAGCGGATCCAACGGGTATCGATATGGCCGTCGATCAAAGCTGCGATGGCAAAAGCGAATGCCACCGAGAAGCCGACATAGCCGATGTACAGCAGAGGCGGATGGAAAATCAGCCCCGGATCCTGCAGCAGCGGATTGAGGTCGTGGCCTTCCATCGGTGCGGGCAGCATGCGCTCGAACGGATTGGAGGTGATGACGGTAAAGGCCAGAAAGCCCAGTGCCACCAGCCCCATGATGGCCAGCACCCGGGCCCGGACCACATCCGGTAAATTCTTGGAAAAAACCGCAACGGCGGCAATCCAAACGCAGAGTGTCAGAACCCAGAGCAACAGGGAGCCCTCGTGGGCACCCCAGACCGCCGAAATCTGATACATCAGCGGCAGCAGAGTATTGGAATTTTTGGCGACATAGGCGACCGAGAAATCATGCTGTACGAACGCCACGGTCAGCAGGATATAACTAACGGTGACCGCAGCCAGCAGGGCAAATGCCAGCGGGCGTGCGATCAACTGCAAGCCGACATTGTCGCGCTGTGCGCCCCACAGGGGCAGGATACCGAGCAGCAGGGACAGCACGAATGCGACGAGAAGAGCGATTTGACCGAGTTCAGGCAGCATCAAGGCACTCCACAGTCAAGCGAATGCAGGGCCGGTCCCTGACTCATCTTGGCCTGCATTTCGGGGCTCATGCTTTTCGCAACTTCCGCCGGCATGTAGGTTTCATCATGCTTGGCCAGCACTTCGCCGGCAACGAATTCAGCCCCTTTCATTTTTCCGGTAGCAATCACGCTGGTGCCTTCTTTGAACATGTCTGGCAGAATGCCATTGAACTGGACCGGCACATAGCGTTTGCCATCAGTGATGTTGAACCGTACATCGAGCGTGCCTTCAATGCGTTGCACACTGCCGTTGCAGACCACGCCGCCAAGCCGGAAGCGTGCGGATTCCGGTGTCTTTCCGGCTCGGACTTCCGACGGAGTATGCAGGTAGTTGATGTTCTCCTGCAGGGCGAGGGCGATGAATGCCGCAGCAGCGGCGGCGGCAAGTAATACCAGGCTGACCAGGATCAGACGGCGTTTACGGACGGGGTTCATGCGGATGTGCCCTTGCGTTGATGCCGGCGGATGCTCCGGATTGCGTTTTTCAACGCCCCTTGTGGCAACAGATAATCCCAGAGCATCAGCGCGACGAATGCGCCGTAGGCTAGGGCGATGTAGATCCAATGATTCATGTGGATTCTCCGTAACGTTCGAGGGCCCATTGTTTATGGCTTTCCTGCTGCAGATTGAGCACGCGTGCGCGTACCAGTACCGAGCCGACATACCAGAGCTTGGTGGCGAGTGCCATAACCAATAGGGGCCAGACCATGCTGCTGTCCATTTTAGACGGGCCGATTAGACGGATGGTTTCGCCCTGATGCAGGGTGTTCCACCAGGTCACTGCAAAATGCACGATGGGTACATTGACCACGCCGATGATGGCAAGAAAAGCGGCGGCCCGGCCAGCGGCCCGGCGGTCATCAATGGCATTGTAGAGTCCGATGACGCCAAGATAGAGAAACAGCAGCACCAATTCGGAGGTCAGACGCGGATCCCAGGTCCACCAGGTTCCCCAGGTAGGTTTGCCCCAGACCGCACCGCTGATTAAAGTGATGGCGGTGAACATCGCACCGATAGGTGCCGATGCCATGGCAATCAGTTCGCAGATTTTGATGCGCCAGATCAGGGCGATGGCGCTTTGTACCGCCATGATTACGAAAATCAACAGGCTCATCCATGCCGATGGAACGTGGATGTAAAGAATACGGAAGCTATCCCCCTGCTTATAGTCTGGGGGTACTGACAACAACGCGCCGTAGATGCCGACAGCCATCAAGATTAGCGCCAGTAACAAGCTTGGCATGCTCCAGCGTCGCGCGAAGGCGTCGAAGCGGGCAGGCGAACCGGTTTGATTGAACCAAAGCAGGAGTTTGTTCATCGTCGCATCAACTCAGGGCCAAACGCAGAGCGCTAGCGGCGGCCCATGGCGCCAGCACCAAAAGAAGCGCCAGGCCGGCGCACATCAACCAAATCGCGCCCAGCCAGGGCAGACCCTGGCCGGCCGACCACACGCTGCCGGCGCCGAACACCAGCACTGGGACATACATCGGCAGCGCCATCAGCGCCAGCAGGAGTCCGGAGCGTCGAATGCCCAGGGTCAGTGCCGCCACCACCGCACCGATCAGACTCATCAACAGCGAACCGATCAGCAGGCTCAGCATCAGTACCGGCAACAGGCTCATGGGCAGAAACAGTAGTTGGGCCAGGAGCGGGGTCAGCACTAGCAGTGGCATGGCGGTGGTCAGCCAATGCACGGCGACCTTGCTGGCAATCACCATTGGCAGCGGAATCGGTGCCAGCAGCAATTGTTCCAGACTGCCGTCTTCAAAATCACTGCGGTAGAGATTGTCGAGCACCAGCATGCTGGCCAATAAGTGCGCGACCCAGATCACCGCACTGGCACTCTGCGCCAACCGTACAGGCTCAGAACCCATTGCCAAGGGAAACATCACGCAGACCATCAGGGCGAAAAGCATCGGTTGGGCGGCATCGGTACGTTTCTGCCAGATCAGTCCGAGGTCGCGGGCAAGCAGGGCGTGCAGTTCACGCATGGGTTCTGCTCCGGGTGAGATCCAGCTGACGAACCGGCGCTGCAGGTGCGGCATAGGCGCCATGCGTGCTGATCAGCGCGGCGCCGCCGGCCGAAAGATGTTGCTTGACCAAACGGTTGACCCAATCGATACCGGTCAGATCAAGGTTGGCATAAGGTTCATCCATCAACCAGAGCGTGCTCGGCCGGGCCTGCAGCCGGGCCAGGCTCAGACGTTTGTTCTGACCGGCGGACAGTTTTCCGGCTGGGGTGTCTTCGAATCCGGCGAGGCCGGATTCGGCAATCAAGGTTTCCAGATGGCAGTCACTGACGGGACCGTGCAAGCTCGCAGTGAAGCGCAGGTTCTGAAGCACAGTCAGTTCGGCTTTGTGGCCATGCCGATGTCCCAGATACGCCGCGAGGTGCACGAAAGCATCTCGGCTGAACGGGTTTCCATGCAGACGAATCTGTCCGGACTCCGGTGGCAGTAGTCCGGCCAATACACGCAGCAGAGTGGTTTTTCCGGAACCGTTATCGCCCTTGACCATAAGTGCTTCGCCGGCCTGTAATTGAAAATCCAGCGGCCCGAAAATACGTTCGGCATTGCGCGAGAAGCACAGAGCATCGGCTTGAATCAAGGCGGCGATGGCGGCGGACATGCGGGCAGACGGGTTCCGGAATACGACCCGCTTATTTTAGCGGTTTTACAAGTACTTAAACGGCAATTTCCCGTGAATTTCGGAATCCTGTTGCATAATAGTGATTCAAGTCATACTGGAACCCCGCCATGCCTCTGCAAACCAAGCTGCCGAAGGTCGGTACCACCATCTTCACGGTCATGTCGCAGATGGCCATGCAGCATCAGGCCGTCAATCTGGGTCAGGGATTTCCCGACTTTCCGGTGCCGGAGTTTCTGGTGGATGCCCTGAGCCGCGCCATGCGCGACGGCAAGAACCAGTACGCGCCGATGACCGGCATTCCGGCCCTGCGTGAGGCCATTGCCGCCAAAACCGCGGCCTGTTACGGCCATGCCGCCTGTCCGGAGTCCGAAGTCACGGTGACCAGTGGCGCCTCCGAGGCGATTTTTAATGCGGTCCTAGCCGTGGTCCGGCCCGGCGATGAAGTCATCGTGCTCGACCCCTGTTATGACTGTTATGAGCCAGCCATCGATTTGGCCGGAGGGGTCTGCGTGCATGTGCCGCTGGATCCTGTCGATTTTTCGGTCGACTGGAACCGCTTGCAGGCGGCGGTCACCGCGAAAACCCGGATGATTTTCATCAATACTCCGCATAATCCCTCCGGTGCGTTATGGTCGGCCGATGACATGCAACGCCTGATCGCGCTGACCGATGACACCGATATCCTGCTGTTGTCCGACGAGGTCTACGAGCACATCGTGTTCGGCGGTGTCCGGCATGAAAGTGCCCTGCGTTATCCGGAGCTGGCCAAACGTAGTTTTGTGATTTCCAGTTTCGGCAAGACTTATCATTGTACCGGCTGGAAAATCGGCTACTGCATTGCGCCCAAGGCGCTTTCGGCAGAGTTCCGCAAGGTACATCAATACAACACCTTCTGCAGTTTCGCCCCAGCACAATGGGCGTTTGCCGAAATGATCATGCAGCAGCCCGAGCATTACGCCGAACTTGGTACGTTTTATGAAGCCAAGCGCGATTACCTGGCGGCCAAGCTGACGCACACCCGCTTTAAAGCCCTGCCGGTGCCTGGCGGCTATTTTCAGCTGGTCGATTACTCTGCCATTTCCGATCTGCCCGATGCCGACTTTGCCCGTTGGCTGTGCACGGAAAAAGGCGTGGCGGCCATTCCGTTGTCGCCATTCTATGAAACACCGCCGGCCGGCCAGCGCTTAGTGCGTCTGTGTTTTGCCAAAAATTCGGATACCCTGGACGCCGCCATTGCACGTCTGGAGCGGGTATGAGTCCGGCTGATCTCAATATCCGCATCGTGCAGGCCGATACCGTCTGGCATGACCCGCAGGCCAACCGTGATTACTACACCGCGCTGCTGGCCGGAATGGCGCCGGATGCCGACATCATCGTGCTGCCGGAAACCTTCACCTCTGGATTTTCCAACGACGCGCTGATGCAGGCAGAAGCCATGGATGGCCCGACCGTGGCCTGGCTGCGCGAGCAGGCGATGGCCCTAAATGCCGTCGTCACCGGCAGCGTGCAGATCCGTGACGGTGATTCGGTATTCAACCGCATGTTGTGGGCCGCACCGGATGGCAGTCTCCAGCATTACGACAAACGCCATCTATTCCGCATGGCCGGCGAGCACGAACGCTATACCGCCGGTAGGGCGAAGTGCATCGTCGAATACAAAGGCTGGCGCATCTGCCCTCTAGTCTGTTACGACCTGCGTTTCCCGGTGTTTTCGCGAAACCGTTTCGGACAGCACCAGTCTGATGGTTACGATTATGACTTGTTGATCTATGTGGCCAATTGGCCGAGTCCGCGGCATTTCGCTTGGCAGACTCTGCTGAAGGCTCGCGCCATCGAAAACCTCAGTTACGTAGTCGGCGTTAACCGGACCGGCGTTGATGGCAACGGTCTGCATTACCTCGGTGGCAGCACGGTGCTCGATTTCCTTGGACAGACCATGGTCGAATCCGGAAGCACGCCACAGGCACAGAGTGCCCGTATTTCTAATGCCGAACTGGCAGCATTCCGGCAACGGTTCCCCATGCATTTGGATGCCGACACCTTCACCCTACACGATTGAGGAGACTTTTCATGGCATACAAGATCTTACGTTGTTGGAGTCTCGGCCTGGCAGTATGGTGTGTTCCCGGTTTGGTTATGGCACAGAAAACACAGCTTCTGAAATCCAGCGATTACACCTTGCAGTTGAGTGAACGCAATACCGGGCTGAAATCACCGTGGGGCATGGCATTCCTGCCGGACGGCCGTTTGCTGGTGACCCAAAAATCAGGCAGCATCGCGGTGCTATCGGCCGATGGCCGCCGTATCGAACACACCATCACCGGTTTGCCACGGGTTGCCGCCCAGGGGCAGGGCGGTCTGCTGGATGTAGCACTGGATCCAGACTTTTCCCGCACACCATGGCTGTATTGGTCCTATGCCGAGCCCGGGGAGGACGGGCTTTCCGGCACGTCTGTAGCGCGGGCCAAACTCAGCAGTGGACGGCTGCAGTCCACTGAGATCATTTACCGCCAGATTCCCAAAGTCGAAGGTGCTGGACATTTCGGATCGCGCCTTGTCTTCGGACGCGACAAATCCCTATTCATTACTTTGGGCGATCGCCAGAAATTCACGCCGGCCCAGGATATGCAACAGAGCATTGGTAAAGTCGTGCGCATCCAACGCGATGGACGCATTCCCACGGATAATCCGAAGTGGAAGACTGCCGGCGCACGTCCGGAGATTTACAGTCTGGGGCATCGTAATTCGCAGGGCGCGGCCCTGCATCCCGACACCGGCATGCTTTGGTTAAGCGAGCATGGTCCGCAGGGCGGCGATGAAATCAACCGGGTTCAGGCCGGAAAAAATTACGGGTGGCCGACCGCCAGCTATGGATGTAATTACGGCGATCCCATCAGTGATGAATGCCGCCTTGGCGGCGGTAAACATAGTCCAAAATTCGTTGAGCCTTTGAGCGTCTGGGGGCCGCGTTCGATCGCTCCTTCGGGCATGTTGTTCTATACCGGCACTGAATTTCCTAAGTGGCGCAATCATGTGCTGTTGGCTTCACTGGCCGGTACTGCACTGTGGCGAATCCAGTACCGAGGTGACAAGGAAGTCCAGCGCGAACGGCTGCTCGGTGAATTGGGTGAGCGCATACGTGATATCGAACAGGGGCCGGATGGAGCGCTGTATTTGATTACTGACTCCGGGAAATTGCTGCGTCTGGATTCCCTTCCATGAAATTCCGCGCATGAAAAAACCCGCCGAAGCGGGTTTTTTCAGGAAGCCTTCAGGCATTACTGGGCCGGAAGAGCTTTCCAGCCCTCATCCGGATTGAAGCTGTCAATCGCGGCGGCAGCTTCTACGGTGGTTTCTCCCAGGTCTTTCTCGAACACGGTGCCGTCCTGATTGATCAGGAAGCTCTTGACCCCGCTGTTGCCGTAATTGGCCGGCCAGGCAATCATGGCAAAGCCACCGGTGAGACGGCCATCCACGAAATAATCCTTGGCACCGCCTGCGGCTTTGTCGCCCTGACGGTACAGCAGACGGTAGCGGTAACCGTGATAAGCCGTTGCCGATTCGGTCCGGTAACCTTCCGCCGCAGCTTCGGCCACGAATGCGCCGATCGGACTAGAGTCTTCGCCTTCCGATGTCGGCCAGTACAGACCGTTTTGGCGACCGGCATCGCTCAGAATTTTCATGGCATAGACGCCAGGTTCACCGCCGTCACGGCCGAGGGAGGCATATTCCTTCTGGGCATCCACATAACCACGGCTGACGGCGATGGCACCCAGTTCATTTTCCCCGATGCGGCGGTAGATCAGCTCATCGGCACCGGCCGCGGTATCTAGGTACCACTTGTTGCCTTGCTTAGCCAACGGAATCGGGAACGGCCAATCGTTGGTACCGATGACCAAGGTTTTGCGTTCGCCATCCGGCTGCAGGGCGTGCCTGGCCTTGAAGGCGGCCAGGAACTCGTCACGGTCGCCGGCATCGGACACCGGATCGCCGGATGACAGGATTTCCACACCGTCCGGCCCAAGAATACGGCTGAGCGCGTCTTTATCCTGTTTTTCCAAAGCCACCACCATGGCATCGACTGCCGCTTCCGGCGTGGCGAACAGGCGTGATTCGGGAACCGGAGGCGCTTCCGCTTTCCGGTTGCAACCGGTCAGGGCAAGACCCAGCAGGACAATGGCAGCGAAGCTTTGCAGAATCCGAGATTTCTTTGACATGGGTGTGCTCCTTAACGCTGCTTTTTATTAGCGGGTTGTTTGTTGCGGGCGCCATCGGGCATGCTTTGCCTGCCGCGTTGGCTGGCAGCGCGGGCGTCATTGCCACCACGCGAACTGCCGGAAACAGCAGACGGATTTTGTTGGCGGTTCTGCTGCTGACGGTCCGGCTGCTGGCGGTTCTGCGCTTGGCGATCTTGTTGCTGACGTTCTTGCAGTTGCCGGTTCTGCGTTTGCCGATCTTGCCGTTGGCGGTCCTGCTGCATACGATCCTGCGCTGCTTTGTTCGGCATGGATTTGTCGGCTTGAGGACGGTTCTGCGCCTGCACCCGATCACGGCTGGCATCGGCATAGCCACGATCCGCGCCACCCTTATTATTTGGCTGCGGCCGCTGCGCATTGCCCTTGCCGGGTGCCGGGCGTGCTGATTTATTGCTGGCGACATCCCGGTTCGTCATGGCTGATTTCTCCTTGCTGCCGGCGTAAGAGCCCTGCACCTTCGGCAAATCGCGGCTGGCCGCGGCACCGGCCGCTTTACCGGCAGCCATCTTGTCGTTGTTCGGCTTGGCGCCTTTGTAGTTGCCCTGTACCTTGCCACTTGCCGCAGATCCGGGCTTGCCGGTGATGCTGTTGCGGTTACTGGCACTGCGATTGGCCGGGCGTGCGGCTTTGTAGGCTTCCCGATCGTTGAACTCGGGACCTTGGGTTGGTGCCGGGCGCTTCGGACCTTTCGCGGCCTGGCGGTTCAGATCGTTCAGATCACTGCGCTTCGGATTGGCCTGGGAAATCGGACTGCGTGCTTCCTGGCGGCGATTGGTGTTGTCGTAGCGGTTCCAATAGTCATTATTGTTGCCATTGATATTGATGTTGACGTTATTGTTGTTGAAGCTGTCGTTGTTGTAACCGGGGCGATTGTTGTAGCCCGGACGGTTGTAACCGTAGCTGGGATAGAACCCATTGCCGTAATTCGGACGGTATGGATAGGGCGGGTAATACACCGGCGGCCGACCCCAGTAACTGCCGCCATGGCAGTTGTAGCTGTAGGAATAGCGGTTGCAGTAATCGTCGTCGTCATCGAAGATTTCGTTGATCAGCATGCCGGCACCGAAGGCGATGATGGCGGTAGTGACCATAGCACCATCGCTGTGACCTTGCTGTGTCACCGTGGAGGTGGTTGGGGCGGCGGGTGCCGACGGCAATGGTGCATAGGCCGAAACCGGATCGTACTGCGGCACATAGATGACTTCCGGACTCGGCGGCGATACCGTCACGTATTGGACTTTATCGACGGTTTGCGTGGAAACGGTCATTTTCGGCGAGGATTTCAAAGTACCGACATCGCTGGCTTGGCGGCGCAGGCGCTGCACGGCCTCCATCACACCGGCCTGGTCATTCACATAGGCCTGGCCGAGCTCGGTGGTCCAGGCCATTTCCTGGCAGAGCATGTCTACGGTTTCCGGGAACTGCACCAGCGCCAGCACCGGCGGGGTGAAGCCCTTCGCTTCGGCGGCCTGGTCCAGGGCTTTGCCTTTCAGGCTCGGATTATCGAACAGCCAGTTACCGGCATCCAGCACTTCCTGCGGGTTGGTCGAGGCGACCAGCACCTGTTCGAGCACGGTATCGGGGTAAAGGGCAATCGGCGCCAACAGTTCTTCCATGGCCTCCGGCGACCAGGTGGTATCATCGGCTTCCAATGTGTTGCTGCGCTCTTCGGCGGCCTGGGCCATTTGCTCGGCGCTCGGCGGTGGCGGCGGAATCGGTGCCGCTACAGGTGTAGGCGCAGGCGCAGGCGCGGCGGCTGCAGGTGCGGCCGGTGCCTCTTCTTTCTTGCAGGCGCCCAGCGTCAGCAGGGCGATGCTGATGGAAGCCACCAGCGTGTGTTGTGCCTTTTTCATGATTACCTCGGCTTGGTCTGTAAATGGAGCAAAAATCCCCTCTTGCACTCCCGATAATAGGCGTGACCGGGGCTTGTCGCTATACTTTCGCGGACAAAGACTTAGCTTAATCAGAGGTCCCCCTAATTTTCCTCGCGGTGCAGGTGCGGCCGATATGCTGTTTCTTAATCGTGCGCGATCTGACAATCAAGCATCAACCGCCGGCATAACATGAAAAAGCCCGCTTTCGCGGGCTTTTTTCAGGCATCAATCGTCCGAGGGAAAGCCGTCTTCCGGCTTGCGTTTCTTGAACGGCGGTTTCGGACCGGCACGGTTGCCATCGGCGCGCGGGCCACGTGGCGTAAACGGACGATCGCCCTGCGGTCGGGGGCCCCGGGCATTGAACGGACGATCACCTTGCGGGCGGTCGCCATAGGGCTTAGGACCACGCGGGGCATACGGACGGTCGCCTTGCGCGCGGTCAGCTTGCGGTCGATCTCCCTGCGGGCGTGGGCCACGCTTATTGAACGGCTTGGCGGCGCGATCGCCGTAAGGTTTCGGACCGCGTTCGCCGAAAGGCTTCGGGGCACGCGGCGTGCGCGGCGGAGCTACGCGTGAGCCGGTATCCACACCCTCGGGCACGTACCAGGACTTGAACTCGCCGGCCGGCTGGGCGCCTTGCCCGCTGCGCGGACCTTTGTTGAAACGCGGTTTCTCGGCGCGGTTGCCGAAGTTGTCATCGCGTTCCGGACGCGGACCTTTGTTGAACGGTTTGCCGGCATGCGGGGCGCGGTTGCCGGCGTTGTCGCCGCCGAATTTTCCGCCTTTATTGAACGGCTTCTTGACGCCGGCACCCGGGCGGCCACGGCCGCCGCGCGGGCGCTCTTCGCGCACGTGGTCGAAGCGACGCAGTTCACGGGCTTCTTCGTTAACATGGCCGTTGACGTAAGCATTTTGGTTGCGGTCGCTGCCGACGCGGATTTCGGTCGGACGCGATTTGCGCTGGCCGATGACCGGTTGCAGGGTCAGCACCGGCGCGTTGTTGTCGAGGCCGAAATGGGCGCGCAGGGATTCCACTTTGGCCTGTTCCAGCTCCACGCACTGGCCGCGCTTGAGCAGGCGCGGCAGGCTAATGTCGCCATAGCGAACGCGCTTCAGGCGGCTGACCTGATAGCCCTGTGATTCCCACAGGCGTCGCACTTCGCGGTTGCGGCCTTCGGTGATGACCACCTGGAACCAGGCATGCGAGTCGCTGGAACCGATGCGTTCGATTTTTTCGAATTTGGCCGGGCCGTCATCCAGTGCTACGCCGCGGGCCAAGCGATCGACCACATTGTCGGGCACTTCGCCGTGGATGCGGCAGACGTATTCGCGTTCGATGTTGCCGGACGGATGCATCAGGGCATTGGCCAGTTCGCCGTCGGTGGTCAGCAACAACAGACCGGTGGTGTTGATGTCGAGACGACCAACCGCGATCCAACGCGCGCCTTTCAGGCGGGGCAGGGCATCGAAAATGGTCGGGCGACCTTCGGGATCTTCGCGGGTGGTCACTTCGCCTTCGGGCTTATTGTAAATCAGCACCGAGCTCGGTTCGCTCAGGGCCGAAGCCACGAACACCTTGCCATCGATTTCGATGCGGTCGCCGCTGGCGACTGATTGGCCGGTCTGCGCGGTTTCGCCGTTGACCTTGACCGCGCCCTGCGCGATGCGTTCTTCCAGCAGACGGCGTGAACCCAGGCCAGCTTGGGCCAGGACCTTGTGCAATCGTTCGGATGTTTTATGCTTGGGTTCAGCGTCTTTGCCTTTCAATGAAAGGACTTTGCGAGTGTTCTCGCTCATTCGGGATTGTCTCCGGCGCGGAGGGCGCCTCAGTGCTGCAAGGGGTCAGTCGTCGTCTCGACGGATACGGTGGACGGCTCGGTCTCGGGGTTGGCGTGGTCGGTTTCGTCCGGCAGATCTCCGCTCGGCTCCGTGATTACGGCAGCCTGAGCCGGAATGGGCTCGGATATATCGAAGGACAGCTGCGGTTCCAGTTCCGGATATTCCTTCAGTTCCGCCAGAGGCGGCAGCTGATCGAGGCTCTTCAGGCCAAAATAATCCAGAAAGGTCTTGGTGGTGCCGAACAGCTCGGGGCGCCCGGGCACATCGCGGTGACCAAGAACGCGAATCCATTCCCGTTCTTCCAGCGATTTTATCATAGATGCACTGACGCTGACGCCCCGGATCTGTTCAATCTCGCCGCGGGTAATCGGTTGTCGGTAGGCGATCAGGGCCAAAGTTTCCAGCGTGGCACGGGTGTACTTGCTCTGGCGTTCGGTCCAAAGCCTTGCTACATAAGGGTGAACCTCGCTTCTGACCTGATAGCGCCAGCCCGAGGCGACTTCAACCAGCTCCACGCCACGACCCTCGCAGGCCGCTTTAAGTTCGGTTAAGGCTTGCTCGATCGCGCCGGGTTTTGGCGGGGCATCGCCGAAAATACCGTAAAGCTGGGTGGTGCTCAGCGGCAGGGTGGAGGCCAGCAGGGAGGCTTCCAGGATCGGGGCAAGGTTCAGGTCGTTTTCGCTCATATTCGGATCAGGCTGACGGTTCGTCGAATTCGGATTGCATGGCATTGTCGCGTTCGGTGGCCTCGGCTTCTTCGGCGGTGAGCTCACGGGCGCGGATGAAAATGGGAGCCAGCGGCGCTTCCTGCACGATTTCCAGCAGGCGTTCCTTGGCCAACTCGAGGATGGATAGAAAACTTACTACCACACCCATGCGGCCTTCTTCGGGAATGAAGAAGCTTTCGAAGCTGTGGAACTGGCCATCGCGCAGACGGTCGAGCACAATCGACATGCGTTCGCGCACGCTCAGCGCTTCACGTTTGATGGCGTGCCGGCTGAACAGGTCGGCACGCTTGAGTACCTCGCGCAGGGCCAGCAGCATTTCCTTCAGATCCACATCCGGCGGACTACGTTGGATGATGCGGTCGGGCATGAACGCATGTGCGATGCTGGTATCGCGCTCCAGGCGCGGCAGGGTGTCGAGGTCTTCGGCGGCTTTCTTGAAGCGTTCGTATTCCTGCAGGCGGCGTACCAGTTCGGCGCGCGGATCGACTTCGTTGCCGTCTTCCGAAGGCGGACGCGGCAACAACATGCGCGATTTGATTTCAGCAAGGATCGCGGCCATCACCAGATATTCTGCAGCGAGTTCAAAACGCAGATCTTCCATCACGCCAATGTAGGACACGTATTGTTTGGTGATTTCGGCCACCGGAATGTCGAGGATGTCGAGGTTCTGGCGGCGGATCAGGTACAGCAGGAGATCCAGGGGGCCTTCGAAGCTTTCCAGGATGACTTCCAGCGCATCTGGCGGGATATACAGATCCTGCGGCATCTGCAAGACCGGCTGGCCTTTGACCAACGCCAGCGGCATTTCCTGTTGTTGCGGCGTATGAGCGGGAAAGGGCTCTACGGCCTCTGGCGCGGGCGTTTGGGTCATGAAAGGTCGTGTGCACGACGCGAGCGCGTCGAAAGTGAATTCAGGTTAAGCCGAAAGCCGGAGCTTGTAAAGCCGAGGCCGGAACAATGCCGCTATTATCAATCAAAACAAGGCGTCACGCAATTTGAACCAGGCCATGGCGGCCACCAGCAGGGGCGTGCGCAGCGCGCGGCCGCCGGGGAAGTCGCGGTGCGGAATGCGGCTGAACACGTCCAGACGCCCGGCCTGACCGCGGATGGCCTCCGCCATGATGCGGCCGGCCAGTCCGGTGGCGGCGATGCCATGGCCGGAAAAGCCCTGGGCGAAATACACATTGCGGCCCAAGCGGCCCCAGTGTGGGGCGCGGCTCAGCGAAATATCGACATAGCCACCCCAGACAAAATCCATCTTGACGCCTTCAAGCGCGGGGAACACCCGGGTCATGCGCCGGCGCAGGGTGCCGGACAGGTCCGGCGGCGGCAGGGTGGAATAGGAGGCGCGACCCCCGAACAGCAGACGCTGATCGCTGCTGCGCCGGAAATAATCCAGCGCCCAGTTTACGTCGGCCACCGCCATGTCGTTGCCGATCAGCGCCTTCGCGCGCGCTTCGCCCAAGGGTTCGGTGGCGCCAATGTAGGTGCCAACCGGCATGATCTTGTCATCCAGCTCTGGTGCGATGCCGCGTACATAGGCATTGCCGGCCAATACCGCGAAATCACAGTGCACTTCGCCCTTGGCGGTGTGAAATACTGGCCGATCGCCGCGCACCAGTTGCGTGACTTTCGACTGTTCG
>NZ_JBIKSE010000127.1:0-3011 GCF_044348765.1 Arenimonas sp. | reverse complement strand
ACGACTATTCAAAGTTTGAATATTATACAGATGTTCATTATTGGATGGCTCCCAAGAGGGTAAAATCTCAATTTTTTCGTTCTAGCACCCCGCGCCGTCCGGGAAATCTGGCTGCGGGCAAGCGCACAAAATGCCGTCCACATCAGGCCGATAAGCCGACATTTCACCTGTCAGAGGCAGCCTCAAATGGCAGCCCGCCAGAAAAAAATACCCCCCTGACCATTTATGTCACCCCCCTTGGGTTACTCTCCCGGCCTATGAATACACCACACATCATCAACGGTTGGAACGGAACTCTGTCGAACAAGGATCATCAAATACTCTCTTTTCGAAAAGTCGACGAAACTCTCGGGTGGTTGAGTAACATGAGTCCTCATCCTGTCAGGTTCAGAACGATACTCTACCCTACTTGTGAACACTTTTTTCAGTGTCTTCGTTTTGAAAATGAGGGGATTCGAAAGGAAATTCTGAAAAAGAATTCACCTATGACAGCTAAGATGATCTCAAAAAAATACAAGGATGAGATGGTCATCACGCCTCGAAGTCAGGTCGATCTCGATCTAATGAGAACGGTTATTCGAATGAAAATGGTGTTTTACCCAAAACTCAGAAACGAACTCATGACTCAGAATTCTGATTCGATAATCATTGAGGATTGTTCAAAACGAGGAGGTGAATCTTCGAAGTTTTGGGGGATGAAACTCACTGAGGATCAATGGGAGGGTGAGAATTGGTTGGGAAGGTTGTGGATGGAATACAGAAGTGAACTTCAAGGGAAGTCTGTCGTTAGTTCACTCGACACAACCATCTGGCCTGGATCGATGTGGACTGAACTTCAACAAACACTATTCAAAAAAATCAGTTGATAGAACTTAGAAAAACAAGACCTGAAACACACCATGTACTCCATTTTCACTGCCCTTTATTGTCACTATCTAACCCCCGAAGGGGGAAATTACAATCGGTTTAGCTTCACCAATATAGATCCCCACAAGGACCCCATATATGTATCTGCCTGTGAAGCTGACCTCGAGTCGGGCAAGCTTCGCATCCGCAGCATCAGGAAAGGTCGCAAGCTCGAGACCTTCATGATTCCCAACCAGTTTCGTGGGCAGGATCTGTATTTCCAGACGCCTGTCGTGTATGGTGAAGAATTGAAGGCCTTTTTCGAATCTGCCGGAGAAGATTATGTTTATGCCTACATCGACTATGATGACGAGATGGTGGAGTTTGCCATTTGCGATTTTTTTACAGTAAACCAAGAATTAGATTCCGGGGTTTTGGATTACTTCAGCGACGGATTGTCGATCGAGCGCATTGGTAGTTTTGATGATGCGGCCGCGCTAGCTTTTGAATCTGCTTACATGGACAAATCGCGCTACACCCGGTGTTTTAAGCGACGATACAATCCACTCAAAGGGGTGACCAAAGCGATCTTCCAGGGCAAAGTGGAGGGCCCGCAAGCGGAACTGTTTCAAACGATTTTTCCATTCGCCTCTTGCCGCCGAACATTTGTCGAAATTATCAAACGCTATAACTTTCATGAACTTAAGAGCATGCCAGAAAAGTTCGTCGCTGTCGGACTGGATGAGCCGTGGAAGTGATCACCCATCGTGGTCATGGAAAAAACAATCCCCATCTCTCGCGGAGTCTGGTAGTCCACCTGCATGGGAAAAAAAGAATCTGCCGAACTCACCACCCGCGTCCAAATGGCGCGGTTATGGAAGATCGTGGCCATCGTTCAGAACGAGAAAAAGGTTACGGCCAGAAAACTTGCCGAGCACTTTGAGGTTAGCATGCGCACCATTCGCCGGGACCTCGATTTCCTGCGCGATCAAATGGGGATTGAGATCAATTGGGATGCCGACGAACATACCTACCTCTTGGATCCTGACTTCACTCACATTCCACCGCTGGAACTGGGTGAGGACGACTTTCTGCTGCTCTCCTACCTCCAGCAGTGCATCAGCCAGCATTCCGAGACCGACATCGGCCGGATGATGAGCGCGTCGTTCAAAAAAATCTTCGGGCTACTCACGGGGACTAAACGATGGGAGGAATTTGCCCAGTACATCCACTTTCGCTTTGACGAGTGCTTGAGCGCGAGCAGTCGCCGCGAGGATAAAATCTTTCGAATCCTTTACCGTGCGATTCGAGATCGAAAGGTCGTTAGCTTCGATTACAAACCGATGCGCCAACCAACCAAGTCTTACACCGTCGAAGCCAGCCTGGTTTTGATGCACAAGGGTCGCTGGTATTGTTACGGCCGTGTCGCGGGAAGAAAGCACATTCATCTGTTTGCATTCGCCCGTATTGAAAACCTCAAGGCGAGCGCCCTCAGCTATCACTACAAAGAGGAAGATCACGATCCCCGCCGTTTGTTGCGACATAGCTTCGGCGTCGCGATCAGCAGCGATCCCGTCGAGAATGTGGTGCTTGAGTTCGATCCCAAAGTCGCGCAACGGGTCAAAGAAAACCATTGGCACCCCGACCAAGAATTGGCCGATCTTCCCAACGGTGGCCTGCGCCTAACGCTACCGCTCAACACCACCCTTGAAATAAGCCCCTGGATTCTCACATGGGGGCCCTATGCGAAGGTCGTCTCGCCACCCGAACTAGCCGCCAAAATAGCCGATACCCTTAAGCGAATGCTGGCTAATTACGATGCCAGTCATTCAGTCTCCAAAGCGACATGAAGCTATTCCGGAAAAGAAGGAACAGTTTCTAAACAGATGGCGTGAGGAGCTCTAATTTAGTTTTTGCCAGCCCTCCCTATATGCGCGGGTTTTGACGGAGTTTGGTGATAGCCCAAATTGCTCAGCCGTTTGCTTGATGCTTCGGCATTCGTACCAATAGGCGCGAACCCTCGACCAGTAATCGTCACCGTGGCCGGGATTGCCTGCCTTTTTGGCGGGTTTGTCGCTCGCTGTGTTGGATGAAGCGGTTGGCGATATCGGTTCATCCGGTGTGGGCGCATCAGCGAATGCATCACACCGTCTGACTGCTGGCTC
>NZ_JBIKSE010000092.1:0-3055 GCF_044348765.1 Arenimonas sp. | reverse complement strand
TCCACGACCGGCAACCCTCGACGTCGGATCCTGACCGCCCTCGCCGCCGCCGCGCTACACTCGGTCGGGGTCTGCGAACCGTTCACGACTCTGAGCATCTGAACGCGGGAGTTCAAACGATGGCATTCAGTGGGCGACAGTTTTTCAAGAACTCTGATCGTGGGGACTGGCAGTCGGCGACCGACGCTCTCGAAACCGGATTCACTTTCGGTTTCTACGGTGCTTTCTCAGACTCGACGACTCAGACCATCACGGCAAACACCGCTACGCCGATGACGTTCAACACGACCGAGGAGTCTTTCGGCGTGTCTATCGGATCGCCGTCGAGTCGGATCGTGATCGCTAACCCCGGCACGTACAACATTCAGTTTTCGGCACAACTCGACAAGACCGACGGCGGATCCGATGATGTCACCGTATGGCTCGACGTCGACGGGGGCAACGTGGCACGGTCGGCAACCGATCTCACCATTCCCAACAATCCGGGACGAATCGTCGCCGCTTGGAACTGGGTCTACACGTTCACTGCCGGACAGTATTTCCGGCTCATGTGGTCAACACCGGATAGCAGTATGCGGTTACTTTCGGCCGGCACGAGAACCGGCCCTATCCGACCGGCGGTCCCGTCCGTCATTCTTACGGTTACGCAGGTCGGAGCAGTCCGGTAGGACCATACCCCCGTTCATCTCCCTAGTCGGTAAGAATGGATCTCATGACGAAACCACAAACCCCGAACGCCGACGCTCTCTCCTCACTCGTCGAGGGACACCGAAACACTTGGTATGCGCGCGGTTGCTCTGTTGGTCGAGTCATCATCGACCTCGACCCCGGCGAGTATCGGACCCGGCTCGTCGGATACATCAACCTGCCCGTAGAGGAACTGACACACGCTCCGATCATCGCCGCCGTGAACGAAACCCTCGGGATCAGTCTCCGCCCGGACACGCTCGGCCGTCACCGCCGGCGCTCGTGCTCGTGTCCCGATGAGGCGTACTCGTGAGCGATCCATACGAGGAGGCGATCTCGATCCCGGGTCAGGATCCCGACGCTCTCGACAAGGCTCTACGACGCGCTGACCGTCGCCCCGCCCCGGCTCCGGCGGGATGGGAGTCCGGCATCGCGTGGGATGGCTCCGAAGGTCAGATCACGACCGGACCTCTCGACGTCGAGCCGAACGACGCCCTATGGGCCGAACTCCTCGCCGACTGGAACCTCGACCCCGCGACGACCGAGGTCGTCCCCGGCTCGATTCAGGTTCGGGGATGGGATGCGAACATCGGCGGCGGAGAAATCCGTCGCCTCCGCTATTACCGGGCGACGATCCGACAGCGCTCCGCCGAGGTGTCAATCGACCGGGCCGACGTCGACGAACTCTGTCGACTCGCTCTCGGTCGCAAGGCGCGCACGGTCCCCGAGGTCGCCTCCGAGGACGTCTCTCTCGTCGTCCCGCTCTCCGACTGGCAGATCGGCAAGGGCGAAGGCGGAGGGTCTCCGGCGGCCGTGGAGAGGATCAGTCGAGGTATCGACGCGATGGTCGACAAGGTCCGAGAAATGAAACGCGCCGGTCGAGCACCGGGCGCGATCTATCTCCTCGGCATGGGCGACACCCTCGAAGGATGCTCCGGCTTCTACCCGATGATGGAGTTTCAGACCGACCTCGACAACCGAGAGCAGAAACGAGTCGTCCGTCGCCTATGGCTCCGAGGTGTCGACGTCGCCGCCGCACTGGTCCCGAGAGTCGTCATCGCCGGCGTTCCCGGCAATCACGGCGAAGCACGACGCGACGGCAAGGCGTACACGACATGGACCGATAACTCCGACCTAGCGGTAATCGAGGAGACCGCGGAAATCTGCGCGGCTAACCCGGAGCGTTACGGTCATGTCTCGACAGTCCTAGCGCGCGACCTGACTCTCGTCCTCGGCGTGTCAGGCGTGAACGTCGGACTCGCTCACGGACACCAGTTCGGCCGAGGTGGAGGTCACGCCGCAGCGAAGGCCGAGAAATGGTGGACCGGTCAGATCATGGGCCGGCAACCGATCGCCGACGCTGACATTCTGATTACCGGTCACCTTCATCACCTCGTAATCGCCGAGTCCACCGGGCGAACGCATATTCAATGCCCCGCGCAGGATGGCGGTTCGTACTGGTGGACCGCTCAGACCGGAAGCCATTCGCCGTCGGGGCAACTCATGTTCGGAGTCGGACGCGGTTACGGTACTCGCGGGTGGGGAGACCTCGACATCGTAGGATGATCCGGTAACGTCCCCGACCCCTATCCCGACGACCCGGAGTTCTAGTCCGTGATCCCGACTTCCATCTACATCGCCGGCCCTATGCGCGGCATACCTCAGTTCAATTTCCCGTCGTTCGACGCGGCACGGATCCGACTCGGCTCCGCCGGATGGAATGTCCGATGCCCCGCCGAACGTGACCGAAACGCCGACTTCGATCCGGTCGGACTCTCCGGTCGAGAGGATCTCGACGAGATCGGATTCAATCTCCCCGACGCGCTGAAGCATTGTTTCTTGGATGTCCTCGACGTCGACGCCGTCGCTCTCCTGCCCGGTTGGACAGGCTCAGAGGGGGCACGCGCCGAGGCGCACGTCGCCGCCCTGACCGGCCGGACCCTCTACCAGTTCTTTCAACACCGGCCGATCATGCTCGAACCGCTCGACGGAATCGAAATCGTGACCCGTGTCGAGACGATGCTCCGATGACCGACCGCCCCGAGCATGACTCCGGAGACGAGGCACTCCGACGCGAGGTCGACGACGCGACCCTCGACGAGCAACTCCGAAACGATCGCCTTGCTCGACGATGGCGGCGATTCATTCGCAACCTCCGAGACCTCTCGGATGGTGCTCATGACTGACCGACGAGCAGAAGTCCGCTATGTCGACCCCACCACCGGCGGCGAAAAGGGAACGAAACTCGCCCGCTTCGACCTGATCCCGGAGATCCCTCTCTACGCACTGGCAGAGCACTACGGACGAGGCGCCGGCAAATACGACGACCACAACTGGCGACGCGGCTACCCGTGGTCGATCTCGTTCG
>NZ_JBIKSE010000102.1:0-11151 GCF_044348765.1 Arenimonas sp. | reverse complement strand
GGAGCTTGTAGCGTTCGCGCTCGCGACCGGTCGGATCAAGTACCGAGATTTCACCCGAACGCGATACCGCAACCAGGTGACCGTCGGCATGGGTGACGTATTTCAGGTTATTGAACTTCACCGAACCAGTGGTCTTGACAGTGACATTGTCAATGGCAGCAGCACGGGATGCGGCACCACCGATGTGGAAGGTCCGCATGGTCAGCTGCGTACCCGGTTCACCGATGGACTGGGCGGCGACCACACCGACGGCTTCACCGATGTTGACCAGATGGCCGCGACCAAGATCACGGCCGTAACACATCGAGCAGACACCGAAGGCGCTTTCGCAGGTGATTGAAGAGCGGACCTTGATGGTCTGCACGCCGCCGGCCTCGAGTTTGTCGACCCAGCCTTCGTCAAGCAGGGTATTGCGGGTGACGATCGGATCTTCATCATTGCCCGGCAGGAATACGTCTTCGGCCACAACACGGCCCAACACGCGATCGCGCAGCGGCTCGACCACATCGCCGCCTTCCACGATCGGATTCATGGTCAGGCCGGCCTTGGTGCCGCAATCGACTTCGGTCACCACCACGTCCTGCGCCACATCAACCAGGCGTCGGGTCAAATAACCCGAGTTCGCGGTCTTCAACGCGGTATCGGCCAGACCTTTACGTGCACCGTGGGTCGAGATGAAGTACTGAAGCACGTTCAGACCTTCACGGAAGTTTGCGGTAATCGGGGTTTCGATGATCGAGCCGTCCGGCTTGGCCATCAGGCCGCGCATACCAGCCAGCTGGCGGATCTGGGCCTGTGAACCGCGGGCGCCGGAATCAGCCATGATGTAAATCGAGTTCATCGACTTCTGGGTGATGGTTTCACCTTTGGCGTTCTGCACCTTCTCCCAGCCGATGGTGTCCATCATCGCCTTGGCGATGCGCTCGTTGGCACGCGACCAGATGTCGACCACCTTGTTGTATCGCTCGCCGGCGGTGACCAGACCCTGTTGGTACTGTTCCTGGATTTCCAGAACTTCCTTCTCGGCCTCGGCCAGGAGGGTTTTCTTTTCATCCGGAATGATCATGTCATTGATACCGACCGAGACGCCGGCTTTGGTCGCGAACGCGAAACCGGTATACATCAGCTTATCGGCGAAAATCACCGTCGGCTTCAAACCGAGCATACGATAGGAAGTATTGATCAGACGACTGATGTTCTTCTTGGTCAACTCGGTATTGGCGTAGGCAAACGGCAAGCCTTTCGGCAGGATATCGGCCAGCAAGGCGCGGCCGACGCTGGTTTCCACCACGGCCTTGGTGGCAAGCAATTCGCCGGCATCGTTCATTTCATCACGCTGCAGGCGGACTTTCACTTTGGCATGCAGCTCGACGACTTTATTGTCATAAGCGCGTTTGACTTCGGCAACATTGGCGAAGATCATGCCCTCGCCCTGCTTGCCTTCGAGGGCGCGGGTCATGTAGTACAGACCGAGCACGACGTCCTGCGATGGCACGATGATCGGCTCGCCGTTGGCCGGCGACAGGATGTTGTTCGAGGACATCATCAAGGCGCGTGCTTCCAGCTGCGCTTCGAGGCTCAGCGGCACATGCACGGCCATCTGGTCACCGTCGAAGTCGGCGTTGAATGCGGTACAAACCAGCGGATGCAGCTGGATGGCCTTGCCTTCGACCAGCACCGGCTCGAACGCCTGGATGCCCAGACGGTGCAGGGTCGGCGCACGGTTCAGCAGCACCGGATGTTCGCGGATGACGTCTTCCAGGATATCCCAGACCACGGCCTCTTCACGCTCGACCAGTTTCTTGGCGGCTTTGATGGTGGTGGCGATGCCCTGGCGCTGCAGCTTGGCGAAGATGAACGGCTTGAACAGTTCCAGCGCCATCTTTTTCGGCAGGCCGCACTCGTGCAGACGCAGGGTCGGACCGACCACGATCACCGAACGGCCGGAGTAGTCGACACGCTTACCGAGCAGATTTTGGCGGAATCGGCCCTGCTTGCCTTTAATCATGTCGGCCAGCGATTTCAGCGGACGCTTGTTGGTGCCGGTGATGGCGCGGCCACGGCGGCCGTTGTCCATCAGAGCATCAACCGATTCCTGCAGCATGCGTTTTTCGTTGCGCACGATGATGTCCGGTGCACTCAGTTCCAGCAAGCGGTGCAGACGGTTGTTACGGTTGATCACGCGACGGTACAGATCGTTGAGGTCGGAGGTCGCGAAGCGGCCACCATCGAGAGGTACCAGCGGACGCAGATCCGGCGGCAGTACTGGCAGCACGGTCAGCACCATCCACTCCGGACGGTTTCCGGACTCGATGAAGGACTCGACCAGCTTGATGCGCTTGGTGAGACGTTTCTGCTTAGTATCGGAATTGGTCGAGCTGATTTCTTCCTTAAGACGGATAACTTCGGCATGCAGATCGATGGTCGATAGCAGCTGATGCACCGCTTCGGCACCCATCTTGGCTTCGAATTCATCGCCGTGCTCGGCTTGGGCTTCCATGTACTGCTCTTCGGTCAGCAGCTGGCCACGGTCTAGCGGGGTCAGGCCCGGCTCGATGACCACATAGGCTTCGAAGTACAGCACGCGTTCGATATCGCGCAGGGTCATGTCCAGCATCAAGCCGATACGCGACGGCAGTGATTTCAGGAACCAGATGTGAGCGGTCGGACTGGCCAGTTCGATATGGCCCATACGCTCGCGGCGCACTTTGGTCAGGGTCACTTCGGTACCGCACTTCTCGCAGACCACGCCGCGGTGCTTCATGCGCTTGTACTTGCCGCACAGGCATTCGTAGTCCTTGATCGGACCAAAGATGGCAGCGCAGAACAGACCGTCACGCTCCGGTTTGAAGGTGCGGTAATTGATGGTTTCCGGCTTTTTGACTTCGCCGAAGGACCAGGAACGGATCATGTCCGGCGAAGCCAGTGCAATCTTGATGCCGTCGAATTCGAGGGTCTGGCGCTGCTGGTTGAACAGATTAAGCAAATCTTTCATGGTTGTCTCCAAATGGTGGGGCCTTATCTCGGACAAGGCCCCGGGTCCTGTTCTTTTCGGCGATTATTTCTCGTCAAGCTCGATGTTGATGCCCAAGGAACGGATTTCCTTGACCAGCACGTTGAACGATTCCGGAATGCCAGCGACGGTTTCATGCTCGCTATCGACGATGTTCTTGTACATCGCATTGCGGCCTTGGACGTCGTCGGATTTCACCGTCAGCATTTCCTGCAGGGTATAGGCCGCACCATAAGCCTCCAGCGCCCAGACTTCCATTTCGCCGAAGCGCTGGCCACCGAACTGCGCCTTGCCGCCCAGCGGTTGCTGGGTAACCAGAGAGTACGGTCCAGTCGAACGGGCGTGCATCTTGTCGTCAACCAGGTGGTTCAGCTTCAGCATGTGCATGTATCCGACGGTGACCGGACGATCAAAGGCTTCACCGGTGCGGCCATCAAACAGCTGGGCCTGTCCGGATTCCGGCAGATCGGCTAGCTTCAGCATGGATTTGATTTCCGACTCGGCAGCACCGTCGAATACCGGAGTCGCCATCGGCACGCCATCCGTCAGGTTACCTGCCAGACGCAGCAGCTCCTTGTCGGTGAACTTCGACAAGTCGACGCGCTGCTTCTTGGTTTCGGCCTGATCGTGGTTATAGATCTGGTCGAGGAACTTGCGCAGGTCTTCGACCTTGCGCTGATCGTCCAGCATCTTCTGGATCTTCTGGCCCAGGCCTTTGGCGGCCCAACCCAGATGCACTTCCAAGATCTGACCGATGTTCATTCGGCTCGGCACGCCCAGCGGGTTGAGCAAGATATCCACGGTCTTGCCATCAACCATATATGGCATGTCTTCGACCGGCTTAATCATCGAGACCACGCCCTTGTTACCGTGGCGGCCGGCCATCTTGTCGCCCGGCTGGATGCGGCGTTTTACGGCGACGTAGACCTTGACGGTCTTCAGCACGCCCGGCGGCAAATCATCGCCTTGGGTGATTTTGCGGCGTTTGTCCTGGAAGCGTTTTTCGAACTCGGCCTTATGAGCCTCGATCTGCTTCTTGGCATTGTCTAGGAAATCGACTGCTGCTTCTTCCTTCATGCGAATGTCGAAACGCTCGTCCTTCTTCAGGCCGGCCAGGTATTCTTTGGTGATTTCAGTGCCTTTCTTCAGACCGTTCGGACCACCGTTGGCGACGCGACCAATCAGCTGCGAATCCAGTCGGCTGTAGATGGCGCCTTCCAGGATACGGAACTGGTCGTCGAAGTCCTTCTTCACGCTCTTGACTTCGGCATCTTCGATTTGCTTGGCACGCTTGTCTTTCTCGACGCCATCACGGGTGAATACCTGCACGTCGATGACGGTACCGTCCATGCCCGGGGGAACCCGCAGCGAGCTGTCTTTCACATCGGAGGCTTTCTCGCCGAAGATGGCGCGCAGCAATTTTTCTTCCGGCGTTAGCTGGCTTTCGCCTTTCGGCGTGACCTTGCCGACCAGTATATCGCCGGCACGCACTTCCGCTCCGATGTAAACCACGCCCGATTCGTCGAGACGGCCGAGTGCGCTCTCGGACACGTTCGGGATATCGGCGGATATTTCCTCCGGTCCCAACTTGGTGTCACGTGCAGCCACGGTCAGTTCTTCGATATGGATGGTGGTGTAGCGGTCTTCTTCGACCACGCGCTCAGACAGCAGGATGGAGTCTTCGAAGTTGTAGCCGTTCCACGGCATGAACGCGACAAGCATGTTCTGGCCCAGCGCCAGTTCACCGATATCGGTCGACGGACCATCAGCCAGCACATCACCGCGTTCGATGCGGTCGCCGACACGCACCAACGGACGCTGATTGATACAGGTGTTCTGGTTGGAACGGGTGTATTTCACCAGATTGTAGATATCGACACCGGCATCATTAGCGCCAATTTCCTTTTCATTGGCGCGCACCACGATGCGGGCAGCATCGACTTGGTCGACCACGCCGCCACGCAGAGCATTCACGGTAACGCCGGAGTCACGCGCCACGGCACGCTCGATACCGGTACCCACCAGCGGCTTCTGGCTACGCAGGGTCGGAACGGCCTGGCGCTGCATGTTCGCACCCATGAGGGCGCGGTTGGCGTCGTCGTGCTCGATGAACGGGACCAGGGCTGCGGCCACCGATACCGACTGCATCGGCGACACATCCATGTACTGGATTTCCGACGGTGGCTTGAGCAGGGTATCGGCCTGGTAACGGCAAGTTACGTATTCGTTCTTGAACCTTCCTTTCGGATCGAGTTCGGCATTGGCCTGGGCGATGGCGTATTCGTACTCCTCGATGGCCGACAGAAATTCGACTTTGTCGGTCACGATGCCGTTTTCAACTTTGCGGTACGGGGTTTCCAGAAAGCCATACTTGTTCGAACGGGCATATACGGCCAGGGAGTTGATCAGGCCGATGTTTGGACCTTCCGGAGTTTCGATGGTGCAAACGCGGCCGTAGTGGGTTGGATGCACGTCGCGCACTTCGAAGCCGGCACGTTCGCGGGTCAACCCCCCCGGACCAAGGGCCGAAACACGGCGCTTATGGGTTACTTCCGACAGTGGATTGTTCTGATCCATAAACTGCGACAGCTGCGATGAACCGAAGAACTCCTTCAATGCGGCGGCGACTGGCTTGGCATTGATCAACTCCTGCGGCGACAGATCGTCGGCTTCAGCCATCGACAGACGCTCTTTGACGGCGCGTTCCACACGGACCAGACCGACACGGAACACGTTCTCGGCCATTTCACCAACCGAACGAACCCGGCGGTTGCCCAGATGGTCGATATCATCGGTCACGCCACGGCCATTGCGAATTTCGCACAGGGTATTGATCACTTCAAGAATATCGGAGTCCTTGCCGTACTTCGCAACCAAGGCCTTGGCAGCATCGTCGCTACGTTCGCTGAAGTACTGGAAGTCATACAGCACTTCGGCGCCAGTGACTTCCTTACGGCCGACACGCCGGTTGAACTTCATACGACCGACCGAAGACAGATCATAACGCTCGAAAGTGAAGAACAGGTTGTAGAACAGGTTCTGTGCAGCATCCTTGGTCGGCGGCTCACCCGGACGCATCATGCGATAGATTTCAACCAGAGCTTCCAGCTGTGTTTTCGATGGATCAATGCGCAGGGTATTAGAAATGTATGGACCGCGGTCGAGATCGTTGACCCAGAGCGTTCCGATGGTGGCGATGTTGTGCTTGCGCAGTTTGGCTAGTTTGGCTTCGTCCAGCTCGTCATTGGCACTGGCAATCAGCTCGCCGGTCGCGGCATCGATGAGGTCATGCGAGAGGATGCGACCAATCAGGTAATCGTCCGGCACTTCCAGAGTAGCGATGTTCTTCTTCTCGAGGTCCTTGACATGACGGGCGGTGATGCGCTTGCCGGCTTCGACCACAACCTCGCCCTTGACCACAAGGTCAAAGTTCAGGGTTTCGCCGCGCAGACGCTCGGCGACCAACTCAAGCTCAACCCCATCCTTTTTGGAAATATGGAAGGTATTGATTTCGAAGAAGTGATTCAGGATTTGCTCGTTGTTGTAACCGAGCGCACGCAGCAGAATAGTGACCGGCAGTTTGCGGCGGCGGTCAATGCGGGTGAACACGCAGTCTTTGGCATCGAATTCGAAATCGAGCCAGGAGCCGCGGTAAGGAATCACGCGCGCCGAATGCAGCAGTTTGCCGGAGCTGTGGGTCTTGCCGCGGTCGTGGTCGAAGAACACGCCCGGGCTGCGGTGCAGCTGCGACACGATGACGCGCTCGGTACCGTTGATGATGAAGGTGGCGTTGCCGGTCATGAGCGGCAGATCACCCATGAATACTTCCTGCTCCTTGACGTATTTGACGGCCTTGTTGGAAGATTCACGGTCGTAAATGACCAGACGGACCTTCACACGCAGGGGGGCACCGTAAGTCTGGCCACGCGAACGGCATTCACGTTCGTCGAACACCGGCTCACCGAGGGTGTAGCTGACGTATTCGAGGGCGGCATTGCCGGAGAAGCTGACGATCGGGAACACCGATTTCAGCGCGGCATGCAGACCGCGATCGTCATGGCCGTTGAATTTCGACGAGTCCTGCAGAAACTCCCGGTAGGAATCCATCTGGATCGCCAGCAGATAAGGCACGTCGAGCACTGGGCGGTTCTTGCCGAAATCTTTGCGGATGCGCTTTTTCTCAGTCAGGGAATACGTCATGGGAGCTACCACCTTTGTCAGTGCCAATCGGATTGGCGGGTTTGCGACGGAATACTTTGCTAAATCGCCTGAAAGGCGGCTTAGCAGAACATTCCGGTCGAACGGAATGCGAAAACAGGGACAGGCCGGGGGTTTTCACCCCCAGCCTTTCCTTTACTGGTGCAAGTCAGCGACGGCAAGCGTCGATTACTTGACTTCAACCGTGGCGCCGGCAGCTTCGAGTTCTTTCTTGAACTTGTCAGCATCGGCTTTCGAAACGGCATCTTTGACGGTCTGCGGGGCGCCTTCGACGAGGTCTTTAGCTTCCTTCAGGCCCAGGCCAGTGATGCCGCGGACGGCTTTAATGACTTCGACTTTCTTGTCGCCGGCAGCTTTCAGCACAACCGTGAATTCGGTTTGTTCTTCAGCCGGAGCAGCGGCAGCAGCCGGACCGGCAGCAACCATCACCGGGGCGGCGGCGGAAACGCCGAATTTTTCTTCCATTGCCTTGACCAGCTCCATGACTTCCATCAGGGTCTTGCCGGCGATTGCTTCGATGATCTGTTCGTTAGACAGGGACATGTTGATAACCTCTGTATTTAATCGTGAACATATGTTCAGTGAGTGAGTTGGATGTATTGCCTAGCTTTATGCTTCGGCCGTGTCTTTTTCGCCGATGGCCTTGAGCGCACGAGCCACGCGAGTGGCAGGTTCGACCATGACGCTGAGCAGCATAGACAGGGCTTGATCACGGGTCGGCAGGGAAGCCAGCACGTCGACATGCGACGCCGGGTACTTCTGACCACCAATTGAAACGAGTTTGGCTTTCAGCTTTTCATTGGTCTTGGCATAGTCCTTGATGAGACGCGCGGCAGCACCGGGGTCTTCCATCGAGAACGCGTACAGCAGGGGCCCGACCAGATCGTCTTTGATGACGTCGAAATCGGTGCCTTCCACGGCACGGGTAGCCAGGGTGTTCTTGACAACTTTCAGGAACACACCGTTTTCACGGGCCTGCTTGCGCATCGAGGTCATTTGACCCACGGTGACGCCAGCGTATTCGGCCGCGACCAAGGATTGAGCTTTCGAAGCCACTTCTGCTAACTCGGCAACGACGACTTGCTTCTGTGACAGATTGAGTGCCATGTTTACTCCTTAATCCTGTGAATTTCCGCGCACGGCTCCAGCCGATTGCGGTCCAAGGCGGACCCGAGTCCTTCGGGGCCGGGAATGCAAGCATTCCAGTGGTGGCCGTTCCAGATAAATCCAGTGTTCGGCACCATCTACGCAGGCCGGAGTTTTCCCCCGATTAAACCCATCCGCTTACATCGCATCGAATCCTTGCCAATCCAGCATCCCTGCCCGATTGCGATGTGCGCCAAAGGCACCTACGGTCTTTGATGGCTTGCCGCCCTTTCAGGCGGCCTGCCTTCAAATTCTTGACGGACGGGGCGACACTCCCGTCCGCATAAAACGATTACTTCAGGGTCAGCGTGGACTGATCGATGACGACGCCGACGCCCATGGTCGAGCTCAGCGAGATCTTCTGCAGATACTGCCCCTTGGCCGAGGACGGCTTGGCTTTGATCAGGTCCTGCAGCAGCGCATTGAGATTGTTGCTCAACGCGTCGACGGCGAAGTTGGCCTTGCCGATGGTGCAGTGGATGATACCGGCCTTGTCGGTACGGTAACGGACCTGGCCAGCCTTGGCGTTGCGGACGGCTTCGGCCGGATTCGGCGAAACGGTACCGACTTTCGGATTCGGCATCAGGCCGCGCGGACCGAGAACCTGACCGAGCTTACCGACGACACGCATCGCATCCGGAGTTGCGATGACGACGTCATAGTTCAGATCGCCAGCCAGCATCTTGTCGGCCAGATCGTCCATGCCGACGACTTCCGCGCCTGCGGCGAGGGCTTCATCAGCTTTAGCGCCGGCCGGGCAAAATACGGCAACGCGTACTGATTTACCGGTACCAGCCGGAAGCACGGTCGCTCCGCGCACTTGCTGGTCGGATTTCTTGGCGTCGACGCCGAGACGCACAGCGACGTCGATCGACTCGACGAACTTGGCGTTGGCGTTGGCCTGCAGAAGCTTCAGGGCTTCTTCAAGCGGATAGGATTTTCCGGCAACGACGGTCGCCTGCAGTGCTTTGAAACGTTTGGTCAGCTTTGCCATGTCTTAGCCCTCCACCACGAGACCCATGCTGCGCGCACTGCCGGCGATGGTACGCACGGCGGCATCAAGCGAAGCAGCGGTCAAATCGGGTTCTTTCGCTTTCACGATGTCTTCCAGTTGTTTACGGGTCACCTTGCCCACCTTTTCGGTGTTCGGACGCTTGGAGCCCGAAGTGATGCCGACGGCTTTCTTGAGCAGCACGGTAGCCGGGGTGCTCTTGGTGACGAAGGTGAAGGTACGGTCGGAATAAGCGGTGATGATCACCGGCGTCGGCAGGCCCGGCTCCAACTTGGAGGTCGCGGCATTGAACGCTTTGCAGAATTCCATGATATTGAGACCGCGCTGGCCCAATGCGGGACCGACCGGCGGACTCGGGTTTGCCTGCCCGGCTTTCACCTGCAGTTTGATGTAACCGACTACTTTCTTTGCCATGTTGATAACTCCTGGAGTTCAAACGTCTGCACGCCTTGGGCTGCGGGACTCCTCCTTACGCTTGAAAACGGAGCGCCATGCGGCGCTCCGGCCTTTAGGCCTTTTCCACCTGGCCGAACTCGAGTTCGACGGGGGTGGAACGGCCGAAAATCATCACCGCCACGCGCAGACGGCTCTTTTCGTAATTGATTTCCTCGACAGTGCCGTTGAAATCATTGAAAGGACCATCGACCACACGGACCAGCTGACCCGGTTCGAACAGTACCTTCGGGCGCGGCTTGTCGACACCGTCCTGCACGCGCTGCAGGATGACATCGGCTTCGGTGTCTTTGATCGGCAGCGGCCGCTCGCGCGTCCCGCCGATGAAACCCAGCACCTTCGGGGTTTCCTTGATCAGATGCCAGCTCTCGTTGTCGATCAGCGGCACGGTACCCTCGGTACTAGTCTCGATCTGAACCAACACGTAACCGGGGAAGAACTTGCGGTCGGACTTGCGCTTCTGACCACCGCGCATCTCAACAACCTCTTCAGTCGGAACCAGAACCTGGCCGAACTTGTCCTGCATGCCAGCGCGCTCGATACGGGACAGCAGGCTCCGCTGGACCTGGTGCTCGAAGCCCGAATAGGCGTGTACAACATACCAACGCTTGCTCACAGAGAACTCCTTAACTGCCCAACAGCAATTTGATCAGCCACGAGATTACAAAATCAAAACCGGACAGGATCAGACTAATCAACAAAACGACGACCAACACCATGCCCGTAATGCGGTAGGACTCCTCACGGGTCGGCCAGACCACCTTACGCAGCTCGAACAGCGAATCCGAGAAAAAATCCCGAGCTTCTCGCCCCTTGACGGTCAAACCGAAAACGAGAAGCGCCAACCCGAAACCGACGGCAACCAGTAGCCCGCGAATGACACCGGACCACTGCGGCATCATGTAGAAAACGGCTATGCCGGCTGCTGCAATCAGCAAGGCCAAGACATATTTGCCATAATCCAAGACACTGGTCCCACTCTGATTTTCGACTTTTGTATTCATTCGCACTCTTGATCTAACACCCGAAGTGGCACGCCAGGAGGGACTCGAACCCCCAACCTGCGGTTTTGGAGACCGCTGCTCTGCCAATTGAGCTACTGGCGTACATGCTTATTTAACGGGCGATGGCGGACCGTTTCCGGTCCGCCATTATGGGTTGCGCCGGCACATAAAGCGTGCCGGCAAATCAGTTACTTGATGACTTTGGCCACCACGCCGGCACCGACGGTACGGCCACCTTCGCGAATCGCGAAACGCAGGCCTTCGGTCATGGCGATCGGGGCGATCAGGCTCACCACCATCTTCAC
>NZ_JBIKSE010000113.1:0-3070 GCF_044348765.1 Arenimonas sp. | reverse complement strand
GCACAGTGGCAAGTTCAAACATTATGGACTGGAACAAGGGCTGCCCGACAATATCATCTACGGCGTTCTGGCCAGCCCGCCTCCTGTATCCTCCCAAAGCGGGAGTGATGGCTATCTCTGGTTGAGCACCAACAAGGGGCTTTGCCGGTTCCATGTGCGGGATGAATCCGTAAAAGTCTTCACCGAAGCAGATGGCTTGCAGAACAATGAGTTCAACCAGTCGAGTTATTTCAAGACCAGGGACGGGCACTTCATTTTCGGCGGCATAAACGGCTTCAGCGTTTTCCACCCGGACAGCCTAATTTTCAACCAACACTTACCGCAGACGCATATCGTTGGTTTACAGGTCAATAATCGCCCTTTCCCTCTACCCGCTTCGGCTCTCGTTGCTGATCCCTCTTCGCTCAATCTCTCCCACGACCAAAACCTGATCACCCTCGAATTTGCAGCGCTCGATTTCACGAACCCCTCCCAGAATTTGTACCGTTACCAACTCATCCAAACGGGTTTATTTGGGGATTCCGGGGACGAAGATTGGGTGGTATTAGGCAACAAGAGTACCGTGCAATTTGCCAACCTACAACCGGGCAGTTACACCTTTAAGGTGCAGGGCAGCAACAACGACGGTTTGTGGAGCGAGCAGCCCGCCGAGTTGCAATTCACCATCCGCCCGCCGTGGTGGAAGAGTTGGGTGGCCTACCTGTTTTACCTCGGTGCCATCACTGCTATCGGCTGGCTGTTTTATCAATACCAGCGCCAAAAATTGGACTTGCAGGAAGCCTTGCGCCTAAAGGAATTGGACGATTTTAAGAGCCGCTTTTTTACTAATATCACCCATGAGTTCCGCACGCCGCTGACGGTCATCCTTGGCATGAGTGAGCAGTTGGCAATTGGCAGTTGGCAGTCCGCGCTTGGCGATGAAAAACCTGCTGTTCAAGGAAAAATAGGTTTGATTAAACGAAACGGCGAAAACCTCCTGCGCCTCATCAACCAAATCTTGGATTTGGCCAAATTGGAGTCCAAGTCCCTTAAAATCAATTATGTACAAGGCGACGTGCTGCCTTACCTGCGCTATATTTCTGAGAGCCTGCATTCCTTAGCCAATGCACAAAACGTACTGCTGCGGGCAGAGAGCACGGAGGCCAAAATCGTGATGGACTATGATCCGGAGCGGCTGCTGCAAATTGTCCACAACCTGCTGTCGAACGCCATCAAGTTCACGCCTTCGGGCGGAAAGGTGCTGATGCGGGCTGATGTGAAGGACGCATGGCTGCACCTCTCGGTATCGGATTCGGGGGTAGGGGTGCCACCGGATGAACTGCCCTTCCTGTTCGATCGGTTTTTTCAGGCAAAAAACCAGGCATCCGCTGCTGCCTCCCTGTCGGGGAGCACCGGGGTGGGGTCTGGCGGTACGGGCATCGGGCTTTCATTGACCCATGAAGTGGTCAAGGCGCTGGGCGGTAAAATATCGGTAGAGAGCACGTTGGGCGTGGGCAGCACGTTTTTGGTGAAACTGCCTGTTACGAACAAGAGCGCATTTTTAGAATCAGGAGCCAACGGGGGCCTCGAAGACCGAAAACCTGCCACCGCTACGTTGTCGCTGCCAACAGAAACCCAGCCTGCCGACCCCAATCTGCCACTCATCCTGCTCATCGAAGACAACCCCGACGTCGTCGAATACCTGGCTGCCTGCCTCTCCTCCCCCTCGAGGGCAGGCAGCCAAGGGGCTTACCAACTCGATTTTGCCTACAACGGCCGGGTCGGCATCGAAAAGGCGCTGGAAACCATCCCCGACCTCATCGTCAGCGACGTGATGATGCCCGAAAAGGACGGCTTCGAGGTGGTGGAAACCCTGAAGCACAACGAACTGACCAGCCATATCCCCATCGTACTGCTGACGGCCAAGGCCGATGTGCAGAGCCGCATCGCCGGACTGAAACGGGGGGCAGATGCCTACCTCTCCAAGCCCTTCCACCAAGAGGAACTGTTGGTGACGCTGGCCAATTTGTTGGAGCAGCGGAAGCGACTGCAAGCCAAGTATAGTGATTGGAGATTGGTGGTGGGTGATTCGTTGCCCCAATCGCCAATCTCCAACCTCCAATCACCAATCTCCGAAATCGAAGCCATTTTCCTGCAAAAAGCCCACGTTGCCATCATGGAGCATCTCTCCGATGCCCAATTTTCTGTGGAAGACCTCTGCCGCCAGCTTGGCACTAGCCAGCCGCAACTGCACCGCAAGATCACCGCTCTGACGGGCAAAAATACCACCCGCTTCATCCGCTCCGTGCGGCTCAGCAAAGCAAGGGAACTCTTATTGAATAAAAAAATGAACGTCACCGAGGCCGCCTACGCCTCTGGTTTCGACGATCCAAAGTATTTTAGCCGGGTTTTTCAGGAAGAATTCGGCGTTTTGCCCAGCAAAGTATAAACACCTGAATTTTATTTACTTACGCGTTTATTATTTTTATTATGCATTGAAAATCCTCCTTTCATGCATGGAAAGTCCACCTTTTTTTTCTTCGATGAATGGAAAGTCCACCTTTTTGAATGGAAAGTCCACCTCCTTTATCTGCCGCTGCCCCCAACTTTGCATCGTGAAGTTAGCGCTGGGATAAGGGCGGAATAGCCGCTCCTGTACTTTAGGAACCAACCTTCGTCAACTGCGGCCAAAGCCCTGCGCTAAAAAACAAACAGCAGTTATTTTTTCACTTTGATAAAATATAATATTATGACAGCGAAGTTTTTTTTCTCTACCCTTGCCTGTCTGCGGGTAGCATTGTTTTTCTCATTATTGATGGGGGGGAGCAGCCAAGCCTTTGCCGCCATCCGCTACGTAAAACCCACCGCCACCGGCTCAGGCGATGGCAGTAGTTGGGCAAACGCCAGCGCCAATTTGCAAGCCATGATCAACGCCTCTGCCGCCAACGATGAAGTGTGGGTAGCCGCAGGCACCTACAGGCCCACCCAAGACCCCTTTGGCAACAGCAGCCCGGCAGATCCGCGCGATAGAACGTTCTACCTCAAAGACGGGGTAAAACTCTATGGCGGTTTTGCCGCAACCGGTACTCCG
>NZ_JBIKSE010000081.1:0-3101 GCF_044348765.1 Arenimonas sp. | reverse complement strand
ACGTGGCACTGCCGGTGCCGTCACCGACCTTGGCAATCTGGCCTTCCTGCAGACCAGCCTTGGCGGCGGCTGCGGGATGCATGACTAGACGCGGCCCGGTGTTCAGCGGATGGGCCTGCAGGGAGGCGGCACGACGCGTCACGGCATCACCGCGGTAAATCGGACTGGTGCTGATGCGCTCGAAACCATCGCATACGGCATGCTTCGGTGAAAGGCCGACGCCGAAAGCTACCGTCTGTTTGGTCAGACCGGAACGCAGGCCATCGATGTCGGTGAAATTCAGGACCGGGAGTGCAGCGGCATCATAAAGGGCGCGCAACACGCGCCAGCCGCTTTGCGCGGAACCCGGCAGCTTGCCGGCGGCTTCGGCGTACTGATCACGGCCATCGACATTGGTCAAGGTGGCCTGAATTTCCGGCAGCAATCCAATGGGCAGAATCACATCGGCCAGTTCTTTCAGCGATTCGGTCACATAGGCACTGCAGGCGACGACTTTGGCGCCGACCAGGGCTTTGACGGCGCGCGTGGTGTCGCTGAAGTCGAACTGCGGCTCGATGCCGAACAACAGCATGGATTTCAAATCGCCGTTGAGCATGGCGTCCGCATGGCGGCCGCCCTCGCCCGGCAACACGCCGTGCTGCGCCAGACCGATGGCATTGGCGCCCTGCGGCAGTCGGCAGATACTGGCCTTGCCGGCCTGCTGCAAGGCCTTGGCGGCAGCGCGGATGTGCGATGCGTCACCGTGGTTTTCAGCGATTTCACCGAGGATGAGCACCGATCCTTCATCCAGCGCAGCGGCTAATGCCTTAAGCGAATCGGCAATCTTGGACGGCGGCACAATGGCTTTGGTCGCCGTATCGAAGGTGAATTCGAAATCGACCGGATTGATGACATGCACTTTGGCGCCGCGTTTGACGGCCTGATGGATGCGTTGGTGCAAAAGGGGCATTTCGTGGCGGATATTGCAACCGACCAGAACGATGCTGCCCGCCTTTTCAATATCGGCAACCGTTGCGTTGAAAACCTCGGCGACGGCTTCGTCAGCGAAATCGAGTTGTTTGATGCGGTGATCAAGGTTCCGGACACCCAGCGCATTAGCCAAGGACGCCAGCATGAACCCTTCTTCGTTGCTGCTGGCAGCATGAGCCAGGATGCCGGTTTCGGTGGCGGATGCCGATTTCAGCACAGCAACGGCGGCAGCCAGAGCTTCATCCCATGCGGCAACGCGCCAATGGCCGTTTTCTTTGAGCATCGGCTGGGTGGCGCGGTCGCTGCTGTACAGACCTTCATGTGAATAGCGGTCGCGGTCCGAGAGCCAGCATTCATTTACCGGTTCATTGTCACGCGGTACGGCACGCAGGACTTCGCCGCGGCGGCTGTGCAGATACAGGTTCGAGCCCAGAGCATCGTGATAGCCGAGCGATTCCTTGGCGGTCAGTTCCCAGGCGCGGGCCTTGTAGCGGAACACCTTGTTGGTGAGGGCGCCGACCGGACAGACATCGATGACGTTGCCGGAGATTTCACTCATCAAGGGCTTGCCGTCAAAAGTGCCGATCTGCAGGTTTTCGCCGCGGTAGATGCCGCCAAGCTCATAGGTGCCGGCAATTTCGGCTGAAAAACGCACGCAGCGGGTGCACTGGATACAGCGGGTCATGTCGGTGGCGACTAGCGGACCCATATCTTCATCGGGCACCACGCGCTTGCGGTCAACGTAACGGCTGACCGAACGGCCGTAACCCATGGACACGTCCTGCAGTTCGCATTCGCCGCCTTGGTCGCAGATCGGGCAGTCCAGCGGGTGGTTGACCAACAGGAATTCCATCACATTGCGTTGCGCATCGAGCGCGCGTTTGCTCTGGGTGAACACCTTCATGCCTTCCATCACCGGCGTGGCGCAGGCCGGCATCGGTTTTGGCGTCTTCTCGACGTCGACCAGACACATGCGGCAGTTAGCCGCAATCGGCAGTTTCTCGTGATAGCAGAAACGCGGAATCGGGATGCCGGCGGCATCGGATGCCTGGATAATCATCGAGCCCTTGGCGATCTGTACGCTTTCACCGTTGATTTCCAAGGTAACCAGATCGGCAGCAGCCTGTGGTTTGTCGGCGGTGGTGCTCATGCCGCGTTCTCCAGTTGCGCATCCACCCAGAAGCGTTTGTTCTGGATGGCGTATTCGAATTCATGCCAGTAGTGGCGCAGGAAACCCTGCACCGGCCAGGCGGCGGCCTCGCCGAAAGCACAGATGGTGTGGCCCTCGATTTGGCCGGCGGCGGCTTTCAGCATGGCTAAATCGTCTATGGTCGCCTCATGGGCAACGATGCGTGACAGCACCCGGTACATCCAACCGGTGCCTTCTCGGCACGGCGTGCACTGGCCGCAGCTTTCCTTATAGTAGAAACGCGAAATCCGGTGACAGGCACGTACCATACAGGTGCTGTCATCCATCACCACGACCGCACCGGAACCCAGGCCCGAGCCGGCTTTCTGGATTGAATCGTAATCCATGGTGCAGGCCATCATGGTTTCGGCCGGAAGAACCGGCATCGAAGAACCACCGGGAATCACCGCTTTTAATCTACGTCCGGCACGGATGCCGCCAGCCATGGACAGCAGTTCGCTGAACGGCGTACCCAGACGGATTTCGAAGTTGCCCGGATTGACGACATGGCCGGATACCGAGAAGATCTTCGGTCCGCCGTTGTTGGGCTTGCCCAGATTCAGGAACCATTCCGCACCATTGCGGATGATGGCCGGTACAGAAGCGTAGGTTTCGGTATTGTTGATGGTTGTCGGTTTGCCATACAGGCCGAAATTCGCTGGGAACGGTGGTTTGAACCGCGGCTGGCCTTTCTTGCCTTCCAGCGATTCCATCAGAGCGGTTTCTTCGCCGCAGATGTAGGCACCAGCGCCTAGCGCTCCGTACATATCGACATCGACGCCCGAGCCGAGGATGTTCTTGCCAAGCAGACCAGCCACATAGGCTTCCTTCAGGGCTTCTTCGAAATGCTCGAACGGTTCGTGGTGGAATTCGCCGCGCAGGTAGTTGTAGGCCACGGTCGAGCCGGTGGCGTAACAGGCGATGGCCATGCCCTCGATGACTG
>NZ_JBIKSE010000045.1:0-11384 GCF_044348765.1 Arenimonas sp. | reverse complement strand
CCTGGCCACCGGCAGCATTGGCGGTGTCGAATATATGGATGCGGTCGTTGTGCCCGCGTTTTGCGGCGGTCTCGGCCGATTGCAGCGTGCCTGATACCGCTCGCGAAAGACCGACATAAACCAGATGTGGATGGTGCGACAGCAGGAACTCGAACTGTCGGCGGAAATCTCCCGGGGATGGCTGACTAGTTTTCGGCAGCACCAATTCGGTTCGAAGCTTGTGGTAAAACTCACCGGTACTCAAACCGACTTTGTCGAGATAATCGCTTTCACCGAAACTCAAGCGCAACGGCACCCAATGCAGATTGAGTTTTTCTGATAGTGCATCCGGCACATCGGCCGAGGTATCGGTGATGATTACGACCGCACCGGTACCGGCTGCAGTCCGGGCCTGGGCATGCATGTCATCGGCCTTGGTGCCTTCGATGCGTCCGAAACGGGCCGCCAGATCGAATAGCTGCTTCGGATTTCCGACATGGGCATGCAAACGTACACGCGAATGGGAACCGGCGATGACCACACAGGACGCGCCCAGATCGGCAACTGCGGCACGTAGGCCGCTGCGGTCGAGGCCATCGCCGAGGATCAGACACTCGCTGCACCAACGGTGCTCCGGATCGGCATCGGCCAGTTCCAGATGGGCTTGTGAGACCTCCATATCGGCGCAGTCATTCTCGATTTCGTCATCGAGCTCGATTTCACCTTCCAGAATGAATTGATACATGCCTTCGAGCATGTCCACGAAGCCCTGCGCGCCGGCATCGACCACGCCGGCTTTCTGCAATACCGGAAGCTGATTCGGCGTGTTGGCCAGAGCCTTGCGGGCGGCGACCAGCGCCGCGCCGAACCAATGTTTGAAATGGAATCCGCGCTCCCGGCAATGCAGGGACTCGGCAAACACGGTGATGACGCTGAGGATGGTGCCTTCCTTCGGTTCCGAGAGCGCCTCGCGGGCGGTATCGGCACCGTGCTGGATGGCCTGGGCCATCTGTTCGAGGCTGGTTACCCGGGAGTGCCCGATACGTTCGGAGATACCGGTGAAGAACTGGGCGAGGATGGCACCGGAATTACCCCGGGCGCCATCAATGGCATGTTCGCTGACCCGCCGCAGCAGCTCGCCGGTACTCTGCGCACGCCGGCTGAGCGCACCGGTCAGTACATTACCGAGAGTGAACGCCATATTATTGCCGGTATCGCCATCGGGGACCGGGAAGACATTGATCTTATTCAGCAGATCCCGTTGTGCGATGACTCGGCGTGCGCCGGATATCAGGGCTCTTCGAAGCATCGGGGCGCGGATGACCGGGGCGTCGTGTTTCAGCGGAATGGTGTTCATTCGTTGTTATGGATTTTTTGGGCCGGAATGATACCGCCGGCGGTCAGTCATTTTTAATGCACCGGCCGGATTCTTGCAACCTTTTTCGGATCGCACGTATCTATCCAGAGGCCGCACCAAAAAGCAGCACCGCCTGAAAGCCTGTTGATATTCGCCATCCTGTGCCTGAGCCTGGTTCTGATGTCCGGCATCACGCCTTCAATCCGAACCCCGACATTCCGGCTGAACACGCTGATTACGGCCATGGATGGCCGCGAAGCGACGACTGCTAAGACACCGCCAAGGGTGATGGTGGTGGCCAGGCCCTTTGGTTACGGGTGGTTCCCGGTCTATTCCGCTAGGTCAGACAAGGTAACCGGATGGTAAAACGGGCGCCGCCCAGTTCCTGGGAACGGTCGACTGACAACTCGCCGTTGTAGGACCGGATGATGTCCTGCACGATGGCCATGCCGATGCCATGGCCCTGCACCCGCTCATCGCCGCGCACGCCGCGCTGCAGGATTTTGGGAATATCCTCCGGCGCGATGCCTTTGCCGTCATCCTCGATGCACAGATAAAGGCCCGGCCGGCGGGCCGCCGCTTGGTAAACCGGTTTCACCGTCAGTAGAACGCGGTGCTCCGCCCATTTGAAGGCGTTTTCCAGGAAGTTACCGAGCAATTCCTGCAGGTCGCCTGGTTCACCGGAGAACTGCGCTTTGTCATCCACGTCGAACTCGCACAGCACCCCTCGTACCAGGTAGATCTTCTCCAGACTCTGCACGATGCTCTCGGCATGCGGTAGCACGTCGACCGGCGCCGAATACAGGGCGTGACCGGAACGTGCGGCGCGCGACAGCTGATACGATACGATGTCGTTCATGCGCTGGACCTGCGTATAGACCTCGCTCTTGAATGCGGCAGGATCATCGGCATTCTCGATTTCTGACTGCAGCACCGCCAACGGCGTCTTCAGGCTGTGTGCAAGATCGGCCAGCGTGTTGCGACTCAGCTCGAGATTGCTGCGTTCGCTATCGATCAGGGCATTGATGCTTCCGGAAATCGGACGCAGTTCATTTGGATAAATCTTGCCAAGCCGTTGCTGCCGACCGTCCTGCAGTGCTTTCATGTCGGTTTCAAGCATGCGAAGCGGCTGCAGACTCCAGCGCAGGATGGCAATCTGTACCAGCACCAGCAGGATACCGGCAATGCCGAGATAGCCCCACAGCGATTTCCGGTACTCGGCGATCTGTTTGAATATTTCCTCTTCGCTCTCATAAATACGCAGAGTAATCATGGTCGGACCGGCCGGTGCGTCGTCGAAGCGGGTGCTTGCGGTATAGCGGTAGGCCCGGATATCCGAGTCCTCACCAATCGGCAGCGTGATTGGTCCGGTGAATTCGGAAGGCATACCGAAACGCGGGGGCGGCGGCTTGGGTAAACTGAACAGCTTCACCGACTCCGACTGCCAACTGCCGCCGGGACCATCAAGCTGGGCATATAGACCGCTGCGGAAATTGTTGAAGCGCGCATCCGGAAGATTGTCGATGGCGGCGATCTGAAGCCGACCGCTCCTGTCGAAGTTCACCTGGTCCCAGATAGCCAGCGCATAGCGTTCCATGCGAGCTTCCATGTTGTTGACCAGGGAACTCTGGAAAGCCTTGTCGAGCGCGATGCCGGTCAATCCGAGGAAGGCGACCAGACCCAGACTGGCAGCAATCAGCTGCCGCGCATGCAAGGACAGGGCGCGTCGCGCGGCATTCATGGCGGACGGCGGATTATTCGTTGCGCGGGATGGCGAAGCGGTAGCCGCGACCGCGAACAGTTTCGATGGGTTTCAGAATGCCATCCGGATCGAGCTTCTTGCGCAGTCGTCCGACGAAGACTTCCAGCACATTCGAATCACGGTCGAAATCCTGCTGGTAGATGTGTTCGGTAAGATCCGCCTTGGAAACCAGTTCGCCAGCATGCAGCATCAGGTATTCAAGCACTTTGTATTCGTAGCTGGTTAAATCGGCGGCGACATCATGGATGGTGACCTTCTGCGCGGCCAGATCGAGCTTGACCGGTCCGCATTCCAGGCTTGGCTTGCTCCAGCCAGCGGCGCGCCGTAGCAGTGCATTGATGCGTGCCAGCAGCTCTTCGACATGGAATGGTTTGACCAGATAATCATCGGCACCGTATTTGAGCCCTTCGACCTTGTCCTGCCAGCTTGAACGTGCGGTCAGGATCAAAATCGGGAATTTCTGACCAGCATCGCGCAGGCCGCGCACCACATCCATGCCCGAAATCTTCGGCAGGCCCAGATCCACCACAGCCAAATCGAAAGGTATTTCACGACCATGGAACAGCGCTTCTTCACCGTCACTGGCGGTATCGACCGCGAAACCTTCGCGCTTCAAGCGGGCCGCAAGTGTCTCCCTCAGCGGTGCTTCGTCTTCCACAAGCAGGATGCGCATGACTCGTCCTTTCCAGGATAGATTAATGGTCGGCGGTACGGTTCGGTTGTCCGGGGTCATCGTCCGCTTTCTGGACAGTTTCCACTGAACGACCATTTTCGTCAAATAATTGCTGATGGATGATGATCCGTCCGTTTGGCATCTGCACCTTGATTTGGTTGAGCTGGCGGCCCTGCACACTCACTGGTTTGGCACCGATGACCTTACCGCCCGTCTGACGCTCGACCTGTCGCACCGTGACCGTGCGCGGCTGCGAACGCAGGCTGGTCTTGGTGTTGGGCAAACTGCTGCGGGATGCCGGATCGCGGTCTTCGGCTTTGTCTTCAGATACTGCCCTCGGCAACTGTGATGACTGCGCCAAGACACTCTGGGCACTTGCGGCAATCATCACGGCGGCGAGCAGACGGATCTTCATGGAGGTATGGTATTACAAACCAACTGTTAGTTAAATAAAAGTTAGTTTGGCATGACCTAGGTGAATTGGCTCTGAACCTTCTTTTAGTAGATTTCGCCGACGCAGCAGCGCAGCGAGCCCCCGGCCAGCTCCAGCGTCGGTATCGGTACGGCATGCAGGTGGAATCCGGATGCCCCCAGAAACGCCTGCTGGCGTGAGTCCAGGCTGGCGGCGGCGCGCGCGCTGAGGAAAACATCCTGTCCGTTCAAGGCGATGCAGTTGCCGGCGAAGTCGGCTTTCTGCACCGGGCTCAGGCGGACCACACCGCCACCATAGAATCCGGCGATGGCCTCGGGCACGCGGCCATCACGGAATCCACAGGGCGCAATGACTGCGGCACGGCCCGCCAGAATACTGAGCACGACATTGGTGTGATATTCGCCTTCGGCGAGATCGAACACCAGGGTGGCACGTAGACCAAAAGCCGCATGCATGGCACGCGCACCTTCTTCATCGCAACGTTCGCTCAGACCGCAATAGCCAATACCGCGGGCACGGTCGATAATCAGTGAGCCGGTCAGCTCGCAGATGCCCGGCTGCATGCCGAGATCGATCAGTGTCCGTCCGAGGATTTCGGTGAAGAACCGGCGGATGTCGTCACGTACGGCTTCACGTTGGCGTATGGGATGTCGCATATGGCCGATGATCAGGCGCTCCGGCGTCACAGCGAATACATTGTTGGCAAAGACTGCATCCGGCGTGTCGGTATCGCCGGGGAAACTGATAACTGGCAGACAGCCGCGTATGGCGGTCTGTAAGGCCCGGTGCTCGGCATGTGCGGATGCGGCGTCGACCGAAGCCGACATCTGCATGTAGCAGTTGTCGGTCGCCGACTGCCCGGCCAATCGGAAACCTTGCGGACTCACCATAAAGACCGCCTTTGCACAGGCCGGCGCAACGGCTTCACAAGTTGCCGCAACGGCAAAAAAAGCCTGCAGATCACGGGTAATCATTCACTATCCCGAATACGTGTGGCTGCCAGAGCCTTGGCGATGACGGGCCAGCCGGCGCCCGGCAATGGGGCTTCCTGACTCAATATCTGCCTGAACAGGCGACCGCCGGGTTGTCCATGGAACAGCCCGAGCAGGCATTTGCTGATGTGCTTGAGTGCAATACCCGAGGCACACTGGGCCATCACATAGTCCTGCAGGGCGAGCAGCAGATGCTCGCGGTCGTGCTCGGAGCTTCCGAATAAGGCGGCATGAAGACGGTGCAGACGGTACGGGTCTTGATAGGCAGCGCGGCCAATCATGACTCCATCGACCTGTTGCAGCGCATCCAAACAGACATCGGTTTCGGACAGTCCGCCATTCAGAACAATACGCAACACTGGCCGCTCCTGCTTGAGACGGAAAACCCAATCGTAGCGCAATGGCGGAATCTCGCGGTTTTCTTTCGGACTCAAGCCGCTCAGCCAGGCTTTGCGTGCATGCACCACGAATTCGGCGCAGCCGCTTTCGCAAACGGCGTCAATGAACTGCAGAAACGCATTGTAATCTTCCTGCTCGTCGACACCCAACCGGCATTTCACGGTGACTGGCACGCGCACCGCGTTCTGCATGGCGGCAATGCACTCGGCAACGACCTGAGGCTCTTTCATCAGACAAGCCCCGAATCGGCCGGCCTGTACTCGATCCGACGGGCAGCCCACATTGAGATTGATTTCGGCATAACCGTACTGCTCGGCGATACGACTAGCCTCGGCCAGGTGCGCGGGATCGCTGCCGCCGAGCTGCAAGGCCAAGGGCTGCTCACGGGCATCGTAGCCCAGTAAACGTTCGCGATCTCCGAACAGAACAGCCTGTGCATGCACCATTTCAGTATATAGCCGCGCTTTCGGTGCCAGCAAGCGGTGGAACACTCTGCAATGGCGGTCAGTCCAGTCCATCATGGGTGCCACGGAAAGGCGGATGCTGTCGCTATAGGCGCTCATTTGGACATCATTTTCGCCAGTTCAACGCAGCTGAACTCTGCTCGCGCAATTCGGACTGTTCGGACTCGATGGAGATGTCGAGCCCTGCCTTGAGCAGATATTTCAGAGTGATCACTTGGCCGATGCCCAGTAACGAGACGCCATAGCTGACGAATAGGCGGGGCGAAATCTGCTTGCCGATGGTCAGCGTGGAGTCGCCGAGAGCACGCGACTCACTGATGGATGCTTCATCCAGTCCGACCTTGCGACCGAGCGTGCCGACCAGAAAAGATCCACCGGCATTCAAAGCCATCGATTTGGCGTTGATAGAATCGGCCTGTCCGGCGCTCACCGCGTTCAGCGGCCGACCGAACAACAACCAGGACAGGGCGTCGGAATCGGACATGGATGGATTCGAAACCACCGTAGTTTTCGGCTTGGCCGCCGGCCCGCTGAGCTGCAGGCCGACCGTGATGTTCTCTTCTTCAATCACCCGTTCGGTCAGGATATCGAGGCGCGGCTCATACACCAGATTGTTGCTGTACTGCAGATTGCCGCGCTTGATGATCAGTTCCTTGCCGTATGCGGCGTATTTACCGCCTAGGCTTAGGGTGCCGGTGAGCTTGGTCGGACTGCCGTAAGGACTGTCGACGGTAACCCGACCGGAGACCGCACCATCCAAGCCATAGCCGGTGACTTTGACGTGCTCGCTGACACCGACCTTCAGTTTCAGACCCAATCGAAGCAGATCACGTTTCGCTTTCTCCGGTGCTGAATCGACCACCACCACATCGTTGGAAATGGCGACACTGCTGCTGAGCGTTTCCAGATTGACCTGGCCGTCGAGCAGATTGATGTCGCCATTGAGGCTATAAATGCCACCGGCATATCCGAGCAGCAGATCGGTATCGGCGCTCAGTTGCGTGTTGGGCGTATCAGCGAGCGTGACGTTTTTTCCGATCAGTCGCAGGTCGATCGGCTGCGGCAATTGATCGGCAGGATCCCAGACCCCGACCACCGAAAGACGGCCATCTCCCGATCTGATTGATCCCTTCACCAGCATCGCTAGATTGTCAGTGCTGTTTGCAGTAAGCTGGCCGTCCGCCAATTTAAGACCAAGTCCAGGAATCTGCACATTGAAATCCTGGAGACGATAAGCACCATTAATGCTGGGTGCATCACGTCGGCCGGAAATTTCGATTTCACCATTGATGCGTCCCGTAGGCTGCGCCAGATCCAAGGAAAACAGTTCGAGCCAGGACAGCTCATTGATCTGCAGTTTAAGGCCGCCATTCAAGGGCGCGCTCGGGGAGAACCCGGTATCAAGGGTCCCCTCGATCAAACCGCCCTCAGGCAGGCGGGCAAATACCTCACCCGCAAGACGATTGGCCAGCCACTTCAACTGCAAGCGCAAATCCTCGATGCGAATCACTTCATTGGCATCGTTCGGCTTAACGCCGACCTTCAATAATGGCACGTCCAAATCGACGAATCCGGAGCCGCTGACCGCAAAGCTCTTGGGCAGCTCGGCGCGCAGAGCAGCTGTACCCGAATAGGTGAACTCCTTGCCGGCATTGTTGACCCAGGGCTGGAGCAGTGACATAGGAAAATCATTGCCATTGACGGCAATCAGGTTGCCGTCATCCTCTGCACAGAGTCGCGCACTGTGATCGGTGCTGGCGAGGCAAAGTGGCGTGAACTGGTAACCGGACCCGTCCAGCATCAGCAATGCAGGTTGCTGTAGCTGCCATATGCCGAGGACACCGCCATCGGTGCGCAGGAATTCCGGGCGGAGCCGGGTGATACCGTCCTGCCACTGCAGATCACCGGAGGAATCCAGAGCGTATTCACCCGACTGCGCGGAAAGCCGGTAGGAGGACTCACGCAGCGGTCCGTCAAGATCCAGTGCAATGCGGTCGACGAGCTGGCCATCAATCCAAATATCATCGGCGTCCAGCCGGGTGTGGCCATCACCAAGCGTGCCGCCAAGCAGGCGGATCTTACCGACCCGGTAATCTCGCATCTGCAGACCAGCGCCCTGGACATCGACCCGGTAATCGGGACTTTTCTTATCACCCTGTAATACCAACGTACCGCGGACCAGACCGGACCAAGTCGGACTGATATCGTTCAAATCCAGTGGCAGCATGGCCGCGGCCACGTCCAGCTTGCCGCTGTCGCCGCCCCTGAGCGTGACATGCGAGGCGCCGGCATGCAGATCAGCATCACCGGATACAGTTAAGCCATTGAAATGCAGATCGGCCCTGCCGGCAAGACGGCGCCCGCGCAATTGGCCGCCGAGATCAAGCACTTTGACCGTACCCCGCCAATCCTTGCCTGCAGGCTGCTGCACCGCGATGCGCAGATCAGCATTGACCGCTCCCGGATAGTCGGCGAAAAAGTAAGCCGGATCGAATTGAATCAGTTTGCCTTCAAAGGCGATATCCATTGCCGGTTGCCAACGCAGGCGCAGCCGGCCATCCAGCCCGCCTTGCGCCATGTTGACTTTCATTTTCGGCAGATCCAGCGCACTGCCGGTCCCGTTGCCGAGCACATCGAAGCTGGCGCGTTCTTTGCCGCGCAGCAGACTTCCGGTGACTTTCAGCTGCCAAGCACTGAGTTTTCCGCTGGCTTCGATGCGTGTACTAAGCACGACCGGCACTGACTTGGTTTTGGTCTTGGCGGAATCCTTTTCCGCCAACGGCAATACGAAATCGGAAACCTGCAATACCAAGGCATCACTGCTAAGCTCGCCTTCAGTATTCAGGCTGCCCTGCGCCGACAAGCGTGCACCGGCGTATTGCAGATGCACATCTTCCAGCAAAATACGACTGCCGTCCAGGGCGAATCGCGAGGGCTCGATGACCAGCGTTTTGGCATCCCGGCTGAGCTCGCCGGCAATCTGGCTCCTTCGGTCATCACCGGATGCGCCCAGTTGCACGCGGTAGGCATGGGCATCGGCCAATCCCAGCATGGCCGGCTCGAAGCGTTCACCACTGGCACCCAACACCCAAAACGGCCGTCCGTCACGGGTACTTAATTCCCATCGGATTCGGACCGGCTCGGGCAACGCCCCTTCAAGGTCGAAAAGAAAACGTTCGGCATCGCCTTCGGCATGCAGACGCAGGGCCGGCGGCGTACCAGCGGCTTCGGTCCTGAGCCGGACCGTGCCATCCAGCCGGGTGGCGTAGCCGCGGTTCGGCCGGTAATCGCCGTTGACGCTGATCTGGCCATGCACGGATTCGGCCTGCAGGTGATCGAGCATGAGCGCGCCCGGTGCCAACTCGAGTCCGCCACGGATGTTAGTGACCGCATACAAAAGCCGGTTCTGTTCGAACAACTGCATATCGGAAATACGGGCGTCAGCGACGCGGATACGCAAAGGAAGATCTAGTTCCGGCAGGCTTTCCGGCCAGCGCGGGAACTCGAAAGGGGTGTCGTCTTTTTTCAGGTGTAGACGCACATGCTCGGCACGGAGATGCGCGATGTTCACATGCCGGAACAGCAGCGGCAGGATGTCGGCATCGATTTCTAGTAGCCCCGCTTCGTAACGCTGCTCGGCATCGGCATAGACCAGACGATTGAAACGCAAGCCATCGGCAAACACGCCATCGACCCGTTGCCATTGCAGGCGCGCACCATCCGGCAGTTGCTTCTGTGCCTGCGTCAATATGAAGTCACGACCGGCTGGACTGTACAGCAGCCACCCGATGACAGCGACTGCACCGGCAATGAAAACCAGAAACAACAGGCCGAATCGGGATTTCTTCGACAGACTCATAGATCGGATCCGATGGTGAAGTGGATGCCGAAGCCCGGATCCGGTCCATTGAAACCGTAGGCGACATCGAATCGAACCGGACCGATTGGCGAACGCCAGCGCGCTCCGGCACCGACACCGAAATTGGCGTTGGGTTTACGGTCGAAGGCATCACCGACATCGATGAAACCGGCCGCTGCCCACTCGGTATTCACACGGTATTCGTACTCAATGCTGCCGACCGCCATGTAACGACCGCCGAGGTTGTATTTATCAAAGTACTCGCCGATTTCCTTGTAGCCGTAACCGCGCACACTCTGGTCACCACCGGCATAGAAACGCAGCGAGGGTGGAAAATATGGATAGTTGGCGGACCATGTAGCACCAAGCTCGCCACGCATCAGCAGGCGGCTTTTGTTGCCAAGGCCCCGGATGTTTTTGTTCTTGACCGTGACCTGTAAAAACGGAGCTTGAGACTGGGCGAATTCGTAACCGCTACGCGCTTGGTAATACCAGGCCGAACCACTGGTCGGATAAAGCGGGTCATCACTACGGCGCCAGACCGCATTGAACTCGGGGTACGCCACGGCGGTATACAGATTATTGCCGAGCGACTGATCGATATCAGGGATGGCTTCATCGAAACGCTCCCGGCGCACATTCAGACTGGCCAACAGATCCCAATTGCGTAGCTCACCGCTGCGGCTGAAGCTGCCCTCGACATACCGGCTGCTGGCACTGGTATATTCCTCGTTACGGGTGACCAGACCGATGCCGTACCAACCATCCAGCCACTGAAATGCCGGAATGCGGTAAAGCGTAGTGAAGCTTTGTTCATTTTGCGCCCAGCCGACATTGAAGTCGAGCTTATGACCGCGGCGATTGATCCAACGCCGTTCAACGCCATACTCGACACCGAGTCCGGTTTTAGTGCCATAACGGAAACTGGCGTACTGGCTCGTGCGCTTGCCTTGGGTCAGGCTGACCAGAATCGGTATGGTACCCGCCTGCTTGCTCTCGAGATCGGGGACGATTTCAATCGAACTGAAATAATTGAGCTTGGCCAGCGATTCCTGCAAACGATTGATCTGAGGCTGTGAATAATAGTTACCCGGTTCGAAATTCACCAGCTGCTCGAGTAATCCCGTTTCGAATTCGTGACCTTCGAAACGGACGTTGCCGTAGCGGTAACGGATACCGCTATCCCAGGCCAGATTGATGTCAGCACTCTGCGCGGCACGGGTCACGCGCACTTCGTGCACGCTGTTGCGCATATCAAAATAGCCGCGATCAAGCAGGGCTTGACTGATTTGAGCCTTGTTTTCCTCATACAGGCCGTGATTGAACACTTCGCCCTGAGCCGGCTCGAAACCTTCCAGCCAGAATCCAATGAAACGGTCCTTGCTGCCATCGCCATCGACCTGCAATGCAACATCGCGGACCTTGACCGGCTCGCCGGGGGCGACATCGATGATGATCTGGGCAAG
>NZ_JBIKSE010000080.1:0-3116 GCF_044348765.1 Arenimonas sp. | reverse complement strand
GTCGCGCCCTCGAAATCGTTATAGCTCAAAGTCAGGGTCAGATCGGCCAGGGATTTCGGGACTCCCGGCGAATTCGGTACGCCCAGCGTCAGCATGCCCGAGCCGGCCTTCACCAGAAAGGAATCGCCGTGGCCGTGGTAGCAGCCTTCGAATTTTACGATACGGTTGCGGCCGGTGGCGCCCCGTGCCAGCCGGATGGCCGAGAGTGTGGCTTCGGTGCCGGAGTTGACCATGCGCACCATTTCGCAGCTGGGCACCAAGCGGGTGATGGTTTGGGCCATAGTGACTTCCAGCGCATTCGGTACGCCGAAGCTCAGGCCGTCGCGCATCACGTTGTCCACGGCGTCAATCACGGCTGGATGGGCATGGCCGGCAATCATCGGACCCCAGGAGCCGATGTAGTCGATGTAGCGGTTGCCGTCGACATCGATCAGGTAAGCACCTTTGGCGCTTTTTGCGAAGAACGGTTCGCCACCGACCGATTTGAAGGCACGCACCGGCGAGTTGACGCCGCCGGGCATCAGCTGTCGGGCTTGCTGGAACAGGGCGTGGCTTTGATCGTGATTCATGGCGTGACCTTGCTGAAAGAATGGTTGTAGGCGATGAGTGCCGCGACCGGATCCGGGGCATCGAAAACGCCGGAAATCACCGCAATGAAGTCGGCGCCGGCAGCGCACAGTTGCGCACTATTATCCGGCCTTATGCCGCCGATGGCGACCATTGCCTTACCCAAAGCGCGGGCTTCGGCGAAAAGATGCAACGGGGCTTGCGAAGCCAAGGGCTTAGTCGGTGAGGGAAACACCGCGCCGAAGGCGAGATAATCGATGTCCTGCACGGCCGCATCGTGCGCCCGTCCCATCTCGTTGTAGCAGGACACGCCGATCAACGCCTGGTTTCCGAGCGCTTCCCGGACCGTCCCGGGATCGGTATCGTCCCGACCCAGATGCACGCCATCGGCGCCGAGCTCGGCTGCCAGGCGCCAATCGTCATTGATCAAAAGCGGCACTCCGGCGTTCCGGCACACGGCCCAAAGGGCTTTGCCCTGGCGGTGCTTCAGTGCCGTGGCGGCGCTTTTGTTGCGGTACTGCAGGAGTGCCACGGGATGTTGCAGCAGCATGCTGCAGAGTGCCTCCAGCTCTCCGGTATCGGCCACATCGGGCGTTATCAGGTACACGCCGCGTCGATTTTGCAAGCGGGAAGGCATCAGGCTGAAATATAATGTCGGGAGGAATCCATTCTAGGTGCTTTTATGTCGGACAACGCGGAATTTCGCAGCTGGATCTGTATCGTGTGCGGATTTGAATACCATGAGGCCGAAGGCTGGCCCGATGAAGGCATCGCGCCCGGCACCCGATGGGAAGATGTACCGGAAGACTGGTGCTGTCCGGACTGCGGTGTCGGCAAAGCTGATTTCGAAATGGTGATGACTTAATTCAGCCGTTTCTGCGCTGACACGCCCTCGATAAAGAGGGTGCGGATGGTATCGGCATCATCGGCTTCAGGGCGCAATTGCAGGTAGCGCGCGAAGTCAGCATTTGCGCCCTTGCGGTAGCCGATTTCCGCATAAGCCAAGCCCCGGTCGCGCAGGGCATCCGGAAGGTCGGGTGAAAGCTTGAGAATGCGGTCGGCACTGCGCGCGACTCGTTCGTGATCCCCTTGGTGCTGGTAAATCGTCTGGAGATTACGCAGCATCCGCATCAAAATCGTGCGGGCGCTGGCGGGTGCCAGAATCTGGAACAGCTGTGAATCGCTGGGCGCCTGTCCGTCCAAATGTGGCGTGACCCGTTCACGTAACTCTTCGATGCTGACCGGACGGCCCTGATTGAACGGATCCAGCACCAGAATGCCATCATCTACAGGAAGCCGAACCAGGAAATGCCCCGGGAAAGAGATGCCCTCCAGTGGCAGGCCGATGCGATGCATCACAGCGATATGGATCACCGCCAGTGAAATCGGAATACCTAGGCGGCGGTCGAAGACCTGGTTCAGGTAGCTGTTTCGGGGGTCCTGGTAATTTCCGGCATTGCCGGAAAACCCCAGTTCCTTGTAGAGAAAATGGTTGATGGCGGTCAGTTTCGACGGAATGTCCAGTCCGTCACTCAATGAGGCGTTCAGGCGGTTGCCATAGGAATCGACCATGGACAGATAGGCCGCGGTCTCGAGTTCCGGATACTCATCACGGGCAATCAGCAGGGCGGTTTCCAGCAGCGGCAGCTCGGAATCCGCCATGGCTGCCAGCCGACCCCATTCCGGTAATTCTGCAATCACGGCCATGCGCGCCTCCTCGGCCCTATCGGGCCGGTTTCACGCCTTTCAGGCTTAAACGGTCCCCGGGGTTCAGGTCGAGTGCGGCCGCCTGGCCGGCATTCAGTTCCAGAACGTACTGGGCGGGGCCCGCGCTTGCAAAAGCCGGGCAGCGCGGCTGGTCTCCGCAGGGCGGGACGCCGAGCTGTGCCGAAACCAGCCTGAGCTTGCTGTCGAAATACAGGATGTCGAGCGGGATATAGGTGTTTTTCATCCAATACGCGAGCGGTTCCTCGCTGTCGTGGATGAACAGCATGCCGACCTCCGCGGGCATGTCCCTGCGGAACATCAGTCCGCGTTCCCGTAACTCCGGGGTGTCGGCCAGCTCTACCGTATAGCGTTTCCCCTTCAGTTCGACGGATGGCGCCTCGGTCAGCTCGGCGCAGCCACTAGCCGAGAGTGTAAGGTTGAGTATGAAACCGAGGAGCAGTGTATGGCGCATGGTGAATATTCCTGAAGTGATTGAGACAGAATTCCCTGTTTCCGTCTCTGCCGTCAAGCGTTTCGAGGGGTTCGCTGACCATCGTGTGGTGCGGCGGGCGTATAGCGATTCTGCCAACTGAACTGTAGGTTAACTTTCTATAAAAACGGTTGACGGTGTACCGTAACCTTGCCATAATGGTCAGCTTACTTCGGGACGAACTGTCCTTAAGTAAATGTCACCCGTCATGCGGAATTAAGCCTCCGAATGTTGACGTGGTTTAAAAGGTCTGCCATACTGTGCGACCACTTCGAGACGAAATGTCCGAGGCGCGAACCCTTCGGGGTAAGCAGAATGATCTTTGTAAATGTGCGCAGGAAATTTGTGCGGG
>NZ_JBIKSE010000079.1:0-3158 GCF_044348765.1 Arenimonas sp. | reverse complement strand
GCCATGGCCGAGTCCAGGCGACTGATTTCAGGGCTGGCGCAAATGAGCACTTCCTGGGGTTTCGTTGCCTTGGCACAATCGAAACTCGCCCCAAAAGCAGGACCGGCTGCAACAATAAGCAGTAGAAATACCTTCTGATTTCTGAACACCGTATCCATTTAATCCTCTGTGCCTGGCACGTATTTGATCATAGGTTGCATCCGGCTATACGATATACCGAAAGCGGCGATTTCACAGAGAGTTTACAGTTGGCGGATTCCGAGAATTCTATGAATAAAAAACCCGCCTTGCGGCGGGTCTTCTATTTGTGGCGTCCCCACGGGGATTCGAACCCCGGTCGCTACCGTGAAAGGGTAATGTCCTAGGCCTCTAGACGATGGGGACAGCAGCCTATAAAAACGGTCACATTGGTGGAGCTAATCGGGATCGAACCGATGACCTCTTGCATGCCATGCAAGCGCTCTCCCAGCTGAGCTATAGCCCCACGTGCTGTGAGAGGTAAAATTATAGGCAGGTTTTCAGGGGGCGTCAAGCCTGTCAAGGAAAAAACATTAACTTCCGGTGAACTCCATGATTGGCGGCTCCGCCTGCCAGCTGGACCTTCCATGCTGCTGTTGTTTGAGGTATAGCAACCACTTGTTGAGAAAGCCGTTCATGCGCAGCCGATGGGAAACCATCTGGCCCGGGCTTGGGTGGATTCCGAGCACATCCTGCCAACGACGGCCGATGTAACAATGACTGACTTCGGCCTGGGCCGAGTCCAGGTAAATCCGAATCATCGCCGATGGGTCAAGCGCTCCGGTCCGGTCATCCCGCAAGGTGTAGCTGAGCTTAAGCTCAAGGGTGTAATGGTGGCGCGCCATCACCTCCAGACGCAAAAGCAAGCCGTCCTGCCCTTCCGAAAGAAAAACCCCAGGGGTGAGCGCGTCGAAATCGGTCAATTCTTGTAGGCGCCTGAAATTATCGGCATACAGATCCATCAACCAGGTGAACCGGTTGAGTCTGTCGAATAGTCCGGTGACATCCGGCGCCCGCATCAGTAAAGCTGGTTCTGGATGCCCAATTGCGCGAGGATTTTGCTGGAAATTTCCTCAATCGACATATTGGTGGTTGAAAGATGTGGCAGACGGATGCTTTGGAACAGGGCTTCGGCCCGTTTGACTTCCTGTTGGCATTGGGCCAGGGTCGCGTACTTGGATCCAGGCTTCCGTTCCTGCCGTATCTGCTGAAGCCGCCCGGGATCGATGGTCAGACCGAAAAGCTTCTGACGGAATGGTTGTAATCGCTTTGGCAGGCCCTCGGCCTGAAGATCTTCTTCGGTCAGGGGATAATTGGCGGCTTTGACCCCGTAATGCAGGGCCATGTAAAGACAGGTCGGTGTTTTCCCGGAGCGTGATACACCTACTAGAATGAGATCGGCATTGGTATAGTTATAACTAATGCCATCATCATGGGTGAGGGCAAAGTTGGTGGCGTTGATGCGATCTTCATAGGCCTTGTAGTCCACCAAGGCATGCGCGCCGCCAACGCGCGGCGTGCGTCCAACCCCGAGCTCGCGCTCGAGCGGATGCACGAATGGTCCGATGACGTCCATCATCAACGCACCGGTGTCCGCGATGACCGCACCCGCCGCGGGATCGACCAAACTGGTGAACACCAACGCACGATGACCGCTTCGCTCCTGCTCGGCCTCGATCACCGCAGCCGCATGCATCGCCTTGTCCATGCTATCGACGAACGGAATGCGCCGCGCGCTGTACTGAATGCCCTGGAATTGCGCCAGCACACTATGGCCGATGGTTTCAGTGGTGATGCCGGTGCCGTCCGACACATAGAATACGGGACGCATGCCTGCTCCTCTGGATTGCGTACCCTATTGTGCCCCATTTGCAGCTGCCAGAGAATGTCGGATGCATGGGGTGCCTTGGGCTATAATGCACACTGAATTCGCCCAGGAGATGCGTCTTGACTACCCCGGTACTTTGGCTGGACCACCTGCGCCTTTCCGATCTGGCGCAAGTCGGTGGCAAAAATTCCTCCCTTGGCGAAATGATCGGCCACCTTGGCCAGCTCGGCGTCTCGGTTCCTGGCGGCTTCGCCACCACCGCCGACGCCTTTGAAGAATTCATCCGATTCAATACCCTCAGCCAGCGCATCTATGATCGTCTGGATGGACTGGACATCGATGATGTCGGTACGCTGATGGATGTGGGCCGTGAAATTCGACAATGGGTCATGGATGCCCCCCTACAGCCGTCACTAGACACCGCCATCCGCGAAGCCTATGCCGAACTATGCCGCCGAGCCGGTGCCGATGAAGTTTCTGTCGCCGTACGCTCTTCTGCGACTGCCGAAGACCTGCCCGATGCCAGTTTCGCCGGCCAGCAGGAAACCTTTCTTAACGTTAGCGGCGCGGAAGACGTAGTTGCCAAGGTCAAAGAAGTCTTCGCTTCGCTCTACAACGACCGTGCCATCGCCTACCGGGTGCATCACGGTTTCAAACACGAAGACGTTTTCCTCTCGGCCGGCGTCCAATTGATGGTGCGATCCGATATTGGCTCGTCTGGCGTGCTGTTCACCCTGGATACCGAGTCCGGATTCCGCGATGTCGTGTTCATTACCGCCAGTTACGGGCTCGGTGAGAACGTCGTCCAGGGCGCGGTCAATCCTGATGAGTTTTACGTCTACAAGCCGACCCTGCGCCAAGGCAAACAGGCCATTCTGCGCCGCACCCTGGGTAGCAAGCAGATCCGCATGGTGTACTCGGCTGTCGCCGGCGAGCGCGTGCGCAATGAGCAGACTCCCGAGGACCTGTGCAACCGTTTCTGCATCAGCGATGCCGATGTCGAAGAACTGGCGCGCCAGGCTTTGGTCATCGAAGAGCATTACCAACGCCCGATGGACATCGAATGGGCCAAAGACGGCATGACCGGAAAGCTCTACATCGTGCAGGCCCGTCCAGAAACCGTCAAATCACGCGGCAACCATACCCAGATTGAACGATTCCACCTCAGCGGAAAAGGCGAAGTGCTGGTCGAGGGACGCTCCATCGGTCACAAGATCGGTGCCGGTGCAGCCCGCGTGATCCGCAGCATCGCCGAAATGGACAAGCTTCAGCCCGGCGATGTGCTGGTCGCGGATATGACCGACCCCGACTG
>NZ_JBIKSE010000124.1:0-3181 GCF_044348765.1 Arenimonas sp. | reverse complement strand
GCATCTAGGGTAGCCCATTCAATTGTAGTTCCAGCAGAATTAACTTTAAGTACTTGGTTTGGCTGTCCAAGCAATCCATCAACAAGGGTTTCTCCGAATACATTAACGTCATCTAATACGGTTACGTCATTGTTAGCTAGTAAAGAATCTACTGTTAATGGCTCAGTAGAGTAAAGGTGGTTTAGTTTATTAAGTCCCACGTTGTCCTCCTACTATGCTTGGGCTTCAGTCCAAGAAAGCCTTCCGTTAATTGTCGCACTGGATACACCAGAACCAGAAAGGTTTCTGATTGCTATTGTTACAATATCTGGTCCATCTGGGAAAACGTTAAGTTCTGTAGTAGATGCGGTATTTGTTGTACCACCACCAAGAATTGAGTTTCCTAAATCTCTAACCAAACCAAGATCTTGCTGAACAACGCTTGCTTCACCAGACTGAGTAGATACAAAGAAGGAGAAGATTGGTTCTCCACCAACTAGGGTTGTATTTGCTGCGTGATAGCAAACTTGAGACAAGCTTGATCCACCAACATTTTCCCAAGTATTTCCAGTTGCAGTATTAAATCTTGGATTTAATACAAGTTCTACAAGGAATGCTCCTGGGTTTCCAGCAGTTCCAGCAACTAAGCTTAAAACGTCCATCTGTCTTAGTCTTAACTGCATTCTGTTAATAAGTTCTCTTTCTCCAAAAACTCCAACAACTCCGTTATCTACAGATGGAGCAAGTCTTAAGCTAATAAGAGCTGATCTGGTTGTTGTGCTTCTTGGAACAACAACACCATTTTTCATACCTGCCTGGAATACGAATGACTTATCATCATCATATCCACCATCCATGATTACTGAGGAGCCCCAGTGACTTGTTCCAGTAGCATATTGTCTAGAGTATAGATCTACTCTTACAGGTGCCGTTGCGGAGTATGTAAACGATTGTGCGGTTCCATTTCCACCACCAGTAGCACCAGAAACTGGGTTAATGACTACGTTGCTTAGGGCTCTTGTTAGACCTGTAAAGGTTGTAGCAGTTTTTCCTGTGTAAGAAACATATTCAATTTCTTGTGAAGTATTTCCAGCCTTTGTAATTGCAAGAGTTCCAGTTGATGGGAATCCTACAGTACTTGCAACTGACATGCTAGTAGCAACATTTGAAAGCGTTGCTGAAAGTTTTGTAACTGGTGCATCTGCTGCTGCCTCATAGCGAGAAGGAAGGTTTCCAGAACGCATATAGGCTTCTGTCTTAACATTTGCGTGTGTCATTCTATGGCAATAAACAACCTCTCCACGCTCATCCTTAAATCCAAATCTAATTGCACCTGCACCATACCAAGCATAGTCAAGGTAGAACATCTGCATCTTAGCTAAATCAACTGTTACACCTGACGGACCAGTTCCATCTAACTTATCAATGTTCCAATCAGACTGTGCAACCTTGGTGTCAACAATCTTGCTTACGATTCCACCAGAAGCAATGGTCTGACCACGGTATTCTGGGAACACATAAAGCTCAGTATTACTTGTAATAGACTGAACTTGATAGGTTGCACCTCTAATAGAGATTCTATCTCCTGGGCTTAACTGTTCAGAGAATCTGGTATCAGTTCCTGTAATAGTTGGAGATCCCTGTGTTGCTGCAACTATACCAGAAATTTGATCTGTACTAGAACGTCTTACTGCATATAAAGTTTGTCCATCAAATTCAAAGAAGAATCCGTTTTGTTCATCAAACATACCGATTCTAGTCTGACCACCGAACCACGATACTGGTGCGACTGTAATTGGGAATCCAGTTGCTGGAGTTGCAGATGGAACTGAGGATGCTGTGTACTGGAATTCTTTAGGTCCAGTAATTGCTGTAACTGTAAAGGTTCCATTGTATGCTGTTTGATCTGCACCACTTACTGTAACCTGTGCACCAATTCCAAGGAAATGTTCGTATCTAGTTTTTACCGTAACGGTTGTGCTAGATGAAGAAATTAAATCAACTGCGAATACTGGCTTCATCATAGATCCAGTTGAGAACTGAATGCCCTTACCTGACTGGTATCTAAAATATCTTCTTGTCTGTCTTATAATTTTTGATCCAGGAGCAGAAGAACCAGTTGTAAACTTCACTCCACCATCAAATGGTCTGTGTACAGATAGTGTTCCTGGTCTACCAGTTAAGGACTTTGCAACAGCAGTGATTGCACCAGATGGGGCATCAATTACATCGAAAGTGAACGTATTTGTTGTTGGAGTTGTCTTTACTTCCCAAGCACCATTTGGTGGGTTAGAAGAAGCTGCTGTGGTACCAGAAACATAAATCAAATCTCCGATGCTAAGACCATGAGCATTTGTAGTTGTTGCTGTTACTGTTGTGCTAGAAGCTGTAAATGCAGCACCAGATGAGGTGCTAAGTGGGATCTCTGATCCTGTGTAATTGTAAGCCTTGTATGCAAATGTCTTTGTTGCATCACGAACGCTTCCGTTAGTAACATTTGCTCTTGCATAGTAGGTAAAAGTATCATTAGAAACTGTTGTTGTGGAAACGCTTCTTACTAGATACCAACCGTCTGCATTAACATCCAAGGTATCCTGAATGAAGAACTTATCTCCAACAGAAAGACCGTGGGCTGCAGTAGTTACTACTGTTACAAGTCTAGAAGATCCAGTTCCTGTAATTGAAACAAAAGTGTTTGTTCCTCCAGAAGGCTGTGCAATTGGTGTTTGAATATCATAGAAAGCTGATGGCTTATTGTTTGTAAGGCTCAATACTTCCCATTTAGTTGGCTGAGTTCCATACTCAAAGTCTGTATCAATTAAAGAAGTAGGTTGGGAAACTCTAAACTTTCCAACAGGATCCATGTATGCTTCATCTGGTTGGAAGCTTTCAGCATATTCATCAATTGTAATTTGAAGTTTATCTGTAGCAGACATTGCTGCTGTATTGTAATTAAGAACAACAGTTGTTGTGGCTACGTTGTTTGAGTCAATGGCTGGGGTATAGCTTGTTGCTTTAAGACTAGGATCAGAGAAGTTATAGATAACCTGGTTGGTGGTTACGTTTGTAATTAATACCAGTCTTTCCCTTGGAATGTGATCTGGGATTACAATCGTTCGTGTTGACGGAGTGAATGTATAATTCGTCTCGTGAAGTACTTTTCTAGCCATTTTTTATGCTCCTAATAATATATCCACTGCTT
>NZ_JBIKSE010000017.1:0-35410 GCF_044348765.1 Arenimonas sp. | reverse complement strand
CCGGGAGGAACAAGCAGGGGCTTGGTCAGCTCGACGCCCTCATATTCGGATTTTTTGCTGAACAAGTGCCAGCCACAGCCCTGAAGCAGCAGCGCGGGAAACAGAGCCAGAAGCGCGGCACGCGCACTGTTTTTGACGAAACCGTTCATGGGGATCCTTGCTTCAAATGGATTGTTCGATAGTTTTGCATAATTCCAGCATCCGCTGGGCTTCCGCGGCATGGGCTTCTGACAACGGCAACAAAGGCAGACGCAGACCATATCCGAAACCCATTAGACGCATAAGCGCTTTTACGGGAATCGGATTCGGCTCGACACCGAGAAAATCGTAAAGGTTCCGTAACCCTGCGTCCAGGACTTGGGCGCCGGCAACGTTGCGCTCCTGCAGCAGCTGACATATCCGCGCAAATACGGCTGGCACTACATTGGATGCCACGGAAATTACGCCCTGCCCGCCTCCGGCGATGGCACGGACGAAGGTCGGATCATCGCCACTGAGAAGGCTGAATGTGGGCGATGCCAGCGGGTAAAGCTCTTGCCAGCGCCTTTCCTCGCCCACAGCCTCTTTGAGCCCGATGATGTTGTCATGACTGCACAGCCGCGCCACGGTCTCTGGCTGCAGGTCGCAGCCAGTTCTTCCGGGCACGTTGTAAAGCACGATGGCGATCCCGGAAGCATCCGCTACGGCCAAGTAATGGGCATACAAGCCCGCCTGAGTCGGCCGAACATAGGGCGGAGTCACCACCAAGGCAACATCGGCGCCGCTATCTTTGGCAAGTTGGGTCTGACGGATGGTTTTGGCTGTCGATGATAGCCCGGTTCCCGCCAGCACGGGAATCCGCCCGGCAACACGAATTGCAGCTAATTCAATAAGTTGGCTATATTCCTCATCGCTCAGGGTGGCGGCCTCGCCAGTGGATCCGGCGACGACTATGGCGGCGGAGCCGCTTCGAATCTGCATATCAATCTGGGCCCGCCATGCGCCCAGATCTAGCATCCCAGATTCATTGAACGGGGTGGTCAATGCGGTAATACTGCCTTGCAACTGCACTTTCAGGCTCCTGGAATTAAAAAAGGATCGGGGCTTGCCGGACCGCCACCGAGACTCTATTCTGTATTTAATATTCTGACACAGATTTCCGTGTCACAGGAACGCCACTTGAACGAACACGAAACTGCCTCCCCAGCTTCCGGCAATCATCTGCTGATTAGCGCCTACAGCACCTATCCCAACTCGCCACTCCTGATGGTTTCCCGTCGGATTTCAGAATCCGGCTGCAATCTGGTCGACACCCGACTTGCAACCGTTGGCCGTGACGTGTCCCTGGTGGCATTGGCGACCGGCAGCTGGGATAGCATCGTCAAACTGGAATCACTGCTCGGAAAATTCGATCGTGAGCACGATATCAAACTGACCTTCTACCGCACCGGCCCAAAACCTATGCAGAGCAATCTGCTTCCGTATCTGGTAGAAGTGGTCGCGGCGGACAAGCCCGGCATTCTGTTCCAACTCGCTGACTTTTTTGACCGGCAGGGCATCACCATCGAGAACATGCAGTCCAATGGCTACCAAGCCATGCATACCGGGGCATCCATGTTCACCGCGCAATTGACCATCGGCATTCCCGCCAACATGCACATCGCGGCATTGCGCGATGATTTTATGGAGTTCTGCGACCATCTGAACCTCGACGCGATCATGGATCCAATGAAGTACTGACCTTTCCCCCATTAAGGAAAAATCAATGACCCGCAGCAAGCGCATCTATGTCCTCGATACCAATATCCTGATGCATGATCCAACCGCGCTGTTTAAATTCGAAGAACATGATGTTTTTATCCCCATGATGGTCCTGGAGGAACTGGACAACGGCAAGAAAGGCCACTCCGAATCCTCCCGCAACGCTCGGCAAGTCAGCCGTTTCCTCAATGAACTGGTCGAATCGCATGGCAACCGCGACATTGCCGAGGGCATCTCTCTGGCCCAGCCGAAGGGCCTCAACCTGCGCGCCGAACAAAGTGTTGGCAAACTCTATTTCCAATTGAAACAGGTTGAAGCCGGAAAGCGCTTTGGCACGGTGCTTCCCGACAACCTCATTCTCGGTTCAATTCTGCAACTCAAAGAGGACAATCCTGGCGTTCCGGTAGTACTGGTCTCCAAAGACATCAATCTGCGCATCAAAGCCTCGATCTGCGGCGTCGCCGCCGAGGATTACGAGAACGACCGCGCCATCGACGACTTCAATCTGCTGTTCACCGGCGTTCGCGAACTGGAGACCGATTTCTGGGAACGCCATCAGGGCAATCTCCGGTCCTGGACCGACAAAGGCCGCACGTTCTACGAAATACAACGCACGCGCGGTGACGACTGGTTCATCAACCAGTTCCTGTACATGCCGGGCGAGGACGAAGTCGAAATGCGGGTCTGCCGCATGGACGGTGACAAGGTCGTACTGCAGATCGTCGACGACTACCGCACGCCGCAGCATCAGGTCTGGGGCGTGAATGCCCGAAACCGCGAACAGAACTTCGCGCTGAATGCCCTGATGGATCCCGAAATCGATCTGGTGACCCTGCTCGGCACCGCAGGCACCGGAAAAACCCTTCTGGCATTGGCTGCCGGCCTGACCCAGACCATGGACAATCAACGCTATCGGGAAATCATCATGACCCGTGCCACGGTGTCGGTCGGTGAGGATATCGGTTTCCTTCCCGGTACCGAGGAAGAGAAGATGACGCCCTGGATGGGCGCCTTGACCGACAATCTGGAGGTGCTGACCAACACCCAGGAGCAGAACTCCTGGGGGCGCGGCGCCACCAACGAACTACTGGCCTCACGCATCAAGATCCGCGCCATGAACTTCATGCGCGGCCGCACCTTCCTGAGCCGTTGGTTGATCGTGGATGAAGCCCAGAACTTGACGCCGAAACAGATGAAAACCTTGATCACTCGCGCCGGACCGGGCACCAAAATCATCTGCATGGGCAATGTCGAGCAGATCGACACACCCTACCTGACCGAAACCACATCCGGTCTGACCTATGCGGTGGACCGCTTCAAGAACTGGGCGCATTCGGCGCACATCACGCTGCGTCGTGGTGAGCGTTCGCGTCTGGCCGACTACGCCTCCGAGGTCTTGTAAGCGATGGCGCGGGCGCCGTCCGTGCTCACTATTGCTGGATCCGATTCCGGCGGCGGTGCCGGAATCCAGGCCGACCTGAAAACCTTCGCCGCACATGGCCTGCACGGACTGTCGGCAATTGCGGCGCTGACTGCACAAAACACACACGGCGTACAAGCCATCCATGTGCCGCCGCCTTCATTTCTGAAGGCTCAGCTGGATTCGGTCTTCTCCGATTTCGACATCCGTGCGGTCAAAATCGGCATGCTGGCCAATGCCAGCATAATCAATGTGGTCGCCGACGCCATGGAACGGTACCGACCGAAACACATTGTACTCGACCCGGTCATGGTGTCCAGTTCCGGTCACACCCTGTTGGAAACCCGTGCCATCCGGCGCCTGGTTGAGCGCTTGCTGCCCTTGGCCACGGTCATTACCCCCAACATCGACGAGGCCGTACTGCTGCTCGATCACAGCATTGACAACGATGAACAAGCCGAAGGCGCGCTGGTCGAATTGCTGGCTATGGGCGCGAAAGCGGTGTTGCTCAAAGGCGGCCATCTGTCTGGCAGGAAGGTCATCGACCGGCTTGATACGGGAAAAGCACTGTATGAGTTCGAACACCCGCGCTTGAAGGTCTCCGGCCACGGTACCGGCTGTACCTTGGCAGCGGCCATTGCCGCCAACCTGGCGTTGAAGAAATCCCTGCCGGACGCCTGTGAAGCGGCAGGCGATTATGTATTCAGATCCCTGAAAAACGCTTACAATCCGGGAACTAGCGGGCTATCGGTTCTGAAACACCTTTTGTAATGCTTTGATAATTAAAAAACGCGCCGAAGCGCGTTTTTTGAAGCTGCAGAAAATATCAGGCCTTGATGTGCTTGATGATGGCCGCCCCAAAGGTCTGAGTGGTCCCTGACCCACCCAGATCCGGGGTCAGGTGGTCTTTGTCGTTCATGGTATCGATGATGGCCTGCTTCAGACGGCGGCCGGCATCGACCTGGCCGATATGTTCCAGCATCTGAACCGCCCCAAGCAACAACGCACACGGGTTGGCAATACCTTTGCCGGCGATGTCCGGCGCGGAACCGTGTACGGCTTCGAAAATGGCGCAGTCCTTGCCGATATTGGCCCCCGGGGCCAGACCGAGGCCGCCGACCAGACCGGCGCACAGATCGGAAATGATGTCACCGAACAGATTGGTAGTCACGATCACGTCGAACTGCTCCGGTCTCATCACCAGCTGCATGCAGGTGTTGTCGACGATCATCTCGTTGCATTCGATCTGCGGGTATTCGGCGGCGACTTCGCGGGCCACTTTCAGGAAAAGCCCGGAGGTGCTTTTCAGAATATTGGCCTTGTGAACGATGGTGATCTTCTTGCGACCGAGGTTCTTGGCCAGCTCGAAGGCATAACGGACGATGCGCTCGGAGCCCTTGCGGGTGATTTTTTGGGTCAGCAGCGCGGTTTCGCCGTCTTCGGAAACGCTCTGGCCTTCACCGATGTAAGCACCCTCGGTGTTCTCGCGCACGGTAATCAGATCAATGTTGCTGTAACGCGACTTGGTGTTCGGGAAGCTGATTGCCGGCCTTACGTTGGCATACAGGTCGAACTTGCGACGCAGGGCGACATTAATCGAGGAAAAGCCCTCACCGACCGGCGTGGTGAGCGGGCTTTTCAGTGCAACTTTGTGCTTGATGATGGCGGCCAATGTGGCTTCCGGCAGCAGTTCACCGGTTTTCTCGTAGGCGCTCAGACCGGCATCGACGAAATCATACTGCAGACCGACATTGAGGGCGTTGAGCACCTCGAGGGTGGCGTCCATGATTTCCGGACCGATCCCATCTCCTTTGATGACGGCGATTGTCTGCGACATATACTGATTCCTGGGGGTATTGAAGTTAGCCCGCTATTATAGCGGACAAGCTCCTTCGGGAACCGAACAGATTCTAAACCACATGCAAATAGCGGCTTAAAGGCTCAATCGTGCCTGTGCTCGGGCACGGCATGGACACCCTGCCCCTCGAGCTGGTCAAGGAAGTCGACGCCACGGCGCAGATGCGGGATCACGATTGATCCGCCCACCACTAGTGCGACGGAAAATGCTTCGAAAAACTCTTCGCGATTGACCCCGGCTTCCTTGCATTGCGCGATGTGGTAGCTGATGCAGTCATCGCAGCGCAGGACCATGGATGCAACAAGCCCCAAAAGCTCCTTGGTTTTCAGATTCAGAGCCCCATCCTTGTAGGTCTGGGTATCCAAGGCGAAGAAACGACGCACCACCTGATTGTCCTCCGACAGTATGCGCTCGTTCATGCGTTGGCGGAATTCAGTAAAGGCTTTGACGCGATCAGCTTCGCTCACGGGCTTTGCTCCAGCAGAGGTTGGAAATGTCCGGCACGGTCGAGGGCCACCATATCGTCAAAACCGCCGACATGGGTGCCATTCACGAAAATCTGCGGGACCGAGGTACGTTTAGCTAGGGACAGCATCTCCGTTCGGGCATCGGCGTTCTGGTCAATGCGTATTTCACGGTAATCCAGTCCACGGGCTTTCAGAAAATTCTTGGCTGCAACGCAATACGGGCAGACGGCGGCGCTGTAGATGAGGATATCGGCCATGGCGGTCCTTGGGATAACGGGGAACTATGCGCTAGTATGTAAGTCCCAGTGTAAGTGAATTCAAGTGCATAACGGATGAACAACCCCACCCTCCCCCGGAACGGACTGGCCCTGGCGGTCTTCGTGGCCCTGTGCCTTTGCGGAAACTCCGGCATGGCCCAGGAAACCGTGCTGCCGGAACTGGGTTCCTCGGCCGGTGAGATCATCACTCCGGCCCAGGAAGCACAATACGGCGCTTACACGCTGCACCAGTTGCGGCAGATGAATTATGTTCTGGACGATCCCTTGCTGGACTCTTGGTTGCAGACCATGGGGCACCGGCTCGGTGCCAATTCCGACAATCCGAGACAGCCCTACACCTTTTTCCTGTTGCGTGACCGTCAAATCAACGCATTTGCCACCTTGGGTGGCTACATTGGCACCAATGCCGGCCTGATTCTGACCGCAAGGACCGAAGACGAGGTGGCTGGCGTACTCAGCCATGAAATCTCGCACGTTACCCAGAAGCACGTCATCCGTTCGGTCGAACGTGCGAAGAAAGACCAGATTCCGATTATGCTGGCGGCACTGGGCATGATTGTGGCGGCCCAGTCCGCCGGCGGCTCGGGGAGTTCTGCAGATAACGCCACGGCAGCCGCAATGATGAGCGCTCAGGCCCTAATGATCCAGCGCCAAATCGATTACACCCGTTCCAATGAGTCCGAGGCCGACCGGATTGGCATCCAGACCCTTTACCGTGCCGGCTACAATCCGGATGCATTGGCCGATTTCTTCGCGCGCATGGAAAGTGTCACCCGCGCCAATGCCGGCGGTTACAATGCCCCGGACTATCTGCGCAGCCATCCGGTGAGCGTCACCCGAATCAGCGAGGCCCGCGACCGGGCCCACAAGATGCGGGAAAATCGCGCCGAACTGGACAGTGTCCGCACATCGCTGCCCAGTAATCCGCTACTGCCGGATTTTGCGCAACCTTCCAGAAGCCAAAAAGCCGGAGCCGCCAGCGACTTTATCTGGGCCAAGGAACGCCTGCGTGTGCTTTCCGCCGTGAGTCCGGGAGCCGCCATCATCGAATACCGTCGGGGCATCGACGGGTTTGAAAGCAAGCCCAGCGACGCCCACCAATATGGACTCGCCCTGGCGTACATCGCCAATCGGCAGGGTCATGATGCCGAAGCGCTGCTGGCCGAACTGGGTAAAAAGCATCCCGAGCATCTGTGGGTCGCTATCGCCCGGGCACAGTCCGCACAAGCGGCCAAGAAGCCATTACTGGCCGAAACTCGTTTCGAGCAGCTGATTACCAAATACCCCGAAAATCGTGCTGTCGTATTGGCCTATGCCGATTTTCTGCTTGAACTGGACAAGGCCGATAAGGCTCTGCGGGCCCAGGAGCTCCTGCGTCGGATCGGTGGCGATGGCGAGGATTTCGTCTATCAGCGTCTTTTGGCCCGGGCTTATGAGCTTTCCGGAAACACCCTGCGGGCGGCCGAGGCCTACGCCGAGGTGGCTTTCCTGAATGGACGGGTCGATGATGCCATCAGCCAGCTCAGTACCCTGCTGAAAAACGATGATCTGGACTATTATCAGCGCGCCCGGGTCGAGGCCCGAATTGCCGAATTCATGCCGATTTCATTGGAGCTTAAGCGTCAGGGTATCAAACCCGAGCAGCAAGGCAGCTAAGCTTGTGACAGGCTGTCATAAAGCCGTCATAATGATTAGATGTAATGCCTTAACTCCCGAGCCTAAGGTCCTGCCGTGCAAGCCCATATTCTGATTGTCGAAGACGAACCGGCCATCCGTGACATGATCGCCTATGCCCTGCGCACGCAATCCTACCAAGCTATTTGCGCCCAGGATGCCAAAGAAGCCATTCAGGCGGTGTCCGAGCGCATTCCCGACCTGATTCTTCTGGACTGGATGCTTCCGGGCACACCGGGCATCGAGCTGGCACGACGCTTGCGGCGTGAAAGCAATACCCGCGATGTTCCGATCATCATGCTGACTGCCAAAGGCGAGGAGTCCGACCGTATCGCCGGCTTCGACAGCGGGGTCGATGATTATGTGGTCAAACCCTTCTCGGCACGTGAATTGCTGGCCCGCATCAAAGCCGTGCTTCGCCGAAGCCGTGAAAACGAGGAGGACGGCTCGATTGAAGTCGGCCCCCTGCGTCTGGATGCTAACCAGCAGAAACTGCTGGTACGTGATGAAAAGGTCCACCTCGGCCCGACAGAATACCGTCTATTGCATTTCCTGATGAGCCATGCCAACCGGGTCTACAGCCGAAATCAATTGCTCGATTTCGTCTGGGGCGGCGGCAGCGACATCGAAGACCGGACCGTGGACGTGCATGTCCGACGGCTACGCAAGGTGTTGGAACCGTTCCATCTGGAATCGTTGATTGAGACTGTACGCGGTGCCGGCTACCGTTTTGTCGGGCAGCCTCCGGCATCTTAACCATGGCAAAAACGACCCTGACCGCATTGGCTTGGCGACAGTCCTGGGTACTCTGGGGCCTTACTTATGCGGCTGGGCTTGGCATCGGCTATGCCATGGGTGGAAATTCCGGATTAGTGATTGCTTTCATATTCCTAACTACATTCCAGATTATCCGCAGCTACCTCAGGCTTGGACGCATCCTCGAGCAACTAGAGTCCCGCGCACTCAATCCGCAGCCGGAAGGCCAGGGCGTGTGGGCTGCGCTTGAAACGCTTATTTACAAAAAGAATCGCGAGCACCGTGTCCGCATCGGACGTCTGGTAGAGATGCTTCGGGGTTATCGGCTTGCCGCTGGCGCCATGCCAGAGGGTGCGCTGGTGGTGAGTCGTGAAAGCGGCTACATCGTCTGGTCGAACAAGACCGCGAAACGCATGCTTGGATTGCATCCGGGCGATGAGGACGCCAACTTGTTCCGCCTGTTCGATGCCGATGTCAAAAACTGGTTTATGTCGTCCGATTCTGAAAAAACCCTGTTGAACGTGACTTCACCGGGTGAGCGGGATGCCTATCTCGACTTTTTTCTGCTGCCCTATACGCTCGCGAACAGCCTAGTGGTGCTGCGTGATTCGACCAGAATGCGGCGACTGGAGAAAATGCGCAGCGATTTCGTGGCTAACGTTTCACATGAGCTGAGGACCCCGCTGACGGTCATCCACGGCTATCTGGAACTGATCGAGCAACAGGAAAATCCGGAACTTCAGACCATCATCAGTGAGATGCAGAAACAATCCAGCCGAATGAACCACCTTGTCGAAGACCTGCTAAATCTGTCACGGCTTGAGTCGGGGAATATGCTGCCTGAAGAGACTATCAGTACTGGGGCACTGTTGCACACGCTCCAGCAAGAAGCCATCGCACTCAGCCAGGGGCGCCATCATATTAGCCTTGTTCCCGATTACGACGGCCTATTGATTGGATCTCCGAAGGACATCCACAGCGCATTCTCAAATCTGGTCTCTAACGCCGTTCGCTATACGCCCGCCGATGGCAGCATCGCCATCGGATTCCGTCAAAACGAGGGCAAAGGTCTGGATTTCTGGGTGCAGGATACCGGCTTCGGTATTCCGACCGACCAGATCAGCAGACTGACTGAGCGCTTCTACCGTGTTTCGACAAGCCGGTCGCGCGAACTCGGCGGTACCGGCCTTGGCCTTTCCATCTGTAAACACGTACTGAATTTACATCAGGCCGAATTGCACATCGAAAGCACCCCTGGCAAGGGCAGCCGCTTCCTCTGCAGATTTCCGCCAGAACGCAGGGCTTAACCGCTTATGTGCCATCTGCTATGCTTGCATTAAAACCCCTGATTGAAACACATGAGCAATATTAACGATTATTCTGATCCGGATCTGTTCCTGAACCGCGAGCTATCGCAGCTGGAATTCAATTTCCGGGTACTTGCACAGGCCCAAGACCCTGCAATTCCTCTGCTCGAACGCCTTAAGTACCTGTGCATTTCCTGCACTAACCTCGACGAATTCTTCGAAATCCGTGCCGCAACCGTTAAAACCGCCCTTCAATACAAGGCGCCGTTGCTGCCGGACAACATGGACCCGCAGTTGGCGCTCGACAAAATCTATCAGCTCTCAAACCGACTAGTCAGGGCGCAATATGCGCTATGGAACGAGGTGCTGCGTCCGGAACTGGCAGCCGCAGGCGTACGCATTCTCGACCGCGCAAACTGGAATGCCACGCAACGGCGCTGGCTTCACCACTATTTCAAAACAGAAGTACTCCCCATCCTGTCGCCGCTGGCGCTGGATCCGGCGCATCCGTTTCCTCAGATTCTCAACAAAAGCCTCAATGTGGCCGTGGTTTTGGACGGCAAGGACGCCTTCGGCAGGCGTGGCGGAATAGCCATTGTACGCGCACCGCGTTCACTGCCACGCATCATCCAGCTGCCGGAATCGGTATCCGGCGGCCGCGATGATTTTGTATTCCTTTCGGCCATGCTCAGCGAATTCGTCGGAGATCTATTTCCAGGCATGAAGGTCAAAGGCGCCTATCAGTTCCGGGTGACCCGTAATTCCGAACTATTCGTCGATGAAGAAGAAGTCGAAAATCTCGCCAGTGCGCTCAAAGACGAACTGCATTCACGCGGTTACAACCCAGCAGTCCGACTGGAGATTGCAAAGGACTGCCCGAATCGGATCGTGCAGGTCCTTCTGGAAAATTTCAACCTTTCCGAAAACGCGGTATCGCGAATCAACGGACCTGTCAATCTCAACCGCGTGATCCAGGTCTATGACATGGCCAAACGCGCCGATCTCAAGTTCCCGAATTTCAAACAGGGGCGCTCGACGCTTGATGAAGAGGATCCGTTCGGTAGCATCCGTGGCGGAGATATTTTACTGCACCACCCCTATCAGAGCTTCAATGACGTTCTTGACGTATTGCAGCATGCCGCCAACGATCCGCACGTACTTGCCATCAAACAGACGCTTTACCGGACCGGCAAGGACTCGAAAATCATCGAACATCTTATTACCGCGGCACATAATGGAAAGGATGTCTCGGTCGTGGTCGAGCTACGAGCGCGATTCGATGAAGAAGCCAATCTCAATCTAGCCAACCGCCTTCAGGAAGCAGGCGTACAGGTGATTTATGGTGTCGTCGGCTTCAAGACACATGCCAAAATGATGCTGATTGTCAGGCGCGAAGGCAAAACATTGCGCCGTTATGCGCACCTGGGGACGGGTAACTACCATGCCGGTACCGCGAAAGTCTACACCGACATCGGCCTGCTGACCTGCCATCCCGGAATCACCCAGGACGTACATTCAATTTTCCAGCAGCTGTCTGGGTTGAGTAAGCCAATCGCTCTGAAGTATCTTCTGACCTCACCGTTCACCCTGCATGCGAGTCTTCTCAAGAAAATCAAACGCGAAGAGAAACTTGCCCATGAAGGAAAGAAAGGCCACATCATCGCCAAGATGAATGCCATCAACGAGCCGGAGGTGATCAAAGCGCTTTACGCGGCCTCTCAGGCCGGAGTCACCATTCAATTGATTGTTCGCGGCGCCTGTTGTCTGCGTCCGGGCGTACCCGGGCTATCCGATAATATTACCGTCCGTGCCTTGGTCGGCCGCTTTCTCGAACACAGCCGAGTCTACTGGTTCGCCAATAATGGCAAATCCGAGATCTATTGCTCCAGCGCTGACTGGCTCGAACGCAATCTGCTGCGGCGTGTCGAAACCTGTTTTCCGGTAGTCGATCCCGAACTTGCTGAACGCGTCTTTACCGAAGAACTCGAATACTACCTTCGTGACAACTGCCAATCCTGGATACTGAATGCGGATGGTAGCTACCGAAAAATCGCTCGCGCTGAGTCTGAATCCGTTTTCTGTGCCCAGGCCCGCCTTCTCTCCGATCTGTGCAGGAATCGATGAAAAGTAGCCGCTATAATCCGTCACTGAGGGACGGTGACTTGGTCGCCGCAGTTGACCTTGGCTCGAATAGCTTTCATATGGTGGTGGCCAGATATGTTCTTGGTCAGCTGCGTATCATCGACCGTATCAAAGAACAAGTAATGCTGGCAGATGGACTTGATGCCAACAAAAACCTGCATCCGAAATCGGCTAAACGCGCGCTCGATTGCCTCGCGCTGTTCGGGCAGCGTCTGGCATATGTAAAACCAGTCAATGCACGTGTAGTAGCGACTAATACTATCCGCACCATGGTCAATCCAGATGCATTTCTGCTCAAAGCTGAAACCGCTATCGGGCACCGTATCGAAGTTATCGCCGGACGTGAAGAGGCGCGACTGATCTATCTTGGTGTCGCACACGACAAACCACCGGGCAGGGGAAAACGCCTGGTCATTGACATTGGTGGCGGTTCCACGGAGTTCGTGCTCGGGCGTGGTTTCGATATCATGGAACGCGAGAGCCTGCAGATTGGTTGCATTGCCAATATTCACCGTTTTTTCCCAGACGGGAAATGGAGCATGCAGCAATGGCAAAATGCCAAGAACCAGATTGCAGTCGATATGCAGCCGTTTGTGCGCAACTACCGGAACCAGGGCTGGAAGGAGGCTTACGGCGCTTCGGGCACTATCAAGGCTCTTTCCGATATCGCTAAGAACCGTGCCATTAGCGATGGGACTCTGACCCTGAAAACATTGCAGCTGTTACGCGAGGAACTCATCGAATTCGGAACGATGCAGAATATCCGTTGGCCACAGATCTCGGTATCGCGGCGGCACTCGATTGCAGGCGGCCTGCTCACCCTGGAAACTGCCTTTGAAGAGCTGGATATCGAATGCATGCAAACCAGTGATTATGCACTGCGTGAAGGCGCACTTTTCGACATCCTCGGTCGTAATAAGGACCATGATCCACGCCTGGACTCGGTCAGAGCACTACAAAAACGCTATTCCATCGATACCGAACAAGCGGAGCGAGTTGAAGGTTACGCACTCGCACTGTTCGATCAGGCCCGGAAGTTCTGGGATCTCGATGCAGTCGACCGGGAAACCCTATCCTGGGCATGCAAACTCCATGAAATCGGACTTACCGTAGCCCATAGCCACCACCACCATCATGGATCTTACCTCATCGAGCATTCCGATATTTCCGGATTTTCCAAGACCGAGCAGCAGCGAATCGCTATTCTGATCCGAAACCAGCGCCGAAGCATTCATTTCAAAAGCCTGCTGACACTCAACGAATCTCGGGCAATCCAAGGCCTTCGCTGTATTCTGCTGTTAAGGATTTCCATTCTGCTGTACCGTAGCCATTCCGCAGAAAAAATTCCCAAATTCATACTGTCAGTTTCACGTTCGAAACTTCAGCTCGAAATTCCACGTAAATGGCTGGCCAAACATCCCTTGACCCGGTCCGACCTTGATAATGAAATCGCTTACTTGAAAGCCGCGGATATCACGCTGGCAGTCATCGAGAAATAAATGAACTATCTGCATGGATTCCATGCCGGCAACCATGCCGATGTCCTGAAACACATGGTGCTACTGGCGCTGTTGGCACGGCTTAAACAGAAGGAAAAGCCTTTCTTTGTGCTTGATACCCATGCAGGTCGCGGTCAGTATCTGATTCAAGGAGAACAGGCGCGAAAAACCGATGAGGCCCGTGGCGGCATATTCAAGCTGATTGTCCTGAAAAAACTTCCGGAGATCCTGAACAACTACCTCAAGCAGGTGGAACGGGTCAATCCGGTCGGTGGTCTGATCAACTATCCAGGTTCACCGCTACTGATTGCACACCAGCTTCGGGACAGCGACCGGCTGGTATGTGTTGAAATGCAGAAAGGCGAAGCCGATGCTCTCAAACAGCTATTCGCGCACGACCGCAAGGTGCAGGTACAGCTAGGCGACGGTTATCAGGCGGTTAAAGCATTGTTGCCGCCCACGCCACGCCGCGGCCTGGTGCTGATTGACCCGCCTTACGAAGCTCAGGAACAGGAGTACGCACAGATCCTGCAGTGTCTGCAGGACGGCCTCAGCCGCTGGCCAACCGGTCAGTTTGCAGTCTGGTATCCGATCAAACAAAGCACTTCAATCAAATTCTTTCTGCGCAAGGCGGCGCAACTACCCTGCCAGACTGTGCTGGCCGTCGAACTGCTGGTGCGTCCCGATAATTCGCCGCTGCGCATGAACGGAAGCGGCATGCTACTGATAAATCCACCCTATCGCATCGATGCCGACCTGCACCCAGGCATGCGGCAACTGGCCGAGTTGCTCGATGATGGCGGCTCCTCGTTCACCATGAAATGGCTCAAGACCGAGAATCCGGAAGCCACGAGCTGATAAAATAGGATAATGAGTACTGCCTTGCTGCCTTTGCCGGCACCCAATCAGCTTCTGACTATGGTCAAGGCGCCGCCCAACGGAGCGGCTCTCGCGTATGCCATCCGCAACCAGGCCATGACGAATCAATGCCTGCAGGTGGTGGTAGTTTCAGATAGCTATCATGCGCAGCAATTAGAGCAGGACCTCTGCGCCCTGCGCACTGAATTGCCGATTCTGCACTTTCCAGACTGGGAAACCTTGAGCTACGACCAGTTCAGTCCCCACCCAGACCTGGTATCCCAGCGCATCGACTGCTTATACCGACTACCCCAAAGTACACGCGGTATTCTGGTAGTTCCGGTAACCAGTCTGATGCAGCGCATCACGCCCGTGGACTGGATTGCTGCACAGGTACTCGACTTGTCCGCTGGCATGAAGTTCGACCTGCAGTCCGAACGCAATCGCCTCCAGAAATTTGGATACCGTCATGTTCCGCAGGTGATGGATGCCGGTGATTTCTCGATACGTGGTTCCATCCTGGACCTCTTTCCTGCCGGATCGACCTTCCCGATACGCATTGAACTTCTGGATGACGAAATCGAATCACTGCGTCTGTTCGATCCGGAATCCCAGCGCTCGGGAGAACCCCGAAAAAGTATCAAGCTGCTCCCGGCCCGGGAGTTTCCGCTTGACGCCCAAACCTGCAAGCATGTACGCGAACAGTTGCTGGAACGGTTTGATATCAATCCGCGGAACTGCAGTCTGTATGCCGACCTGAAAGAAGGCGTGGCGCCGACCGGAATCGAATACTACCTTCCGCTGTTTTTTTCGGAAACTGCAAGTCTGATTGATTACTTTCCCGCGGATTTCGATCTAATGCTTGCACCGGACACCTTGAATGCATCCGAGCAGTTCTGGCGGCAGACCACAGAACGCTATGATCAACGGCGTCATGACATCGAGCGCCCAGTCTTAGCACCGGCAGAACTGTATTTTACGCCTGAGGCCCTGCGCGCCCGCTTCAACCAGCATCATCGTTACCAACTTCTAAATGCAGAGGAACCTGGACATTCGGCGGCGGCAACCCTGACACTGATACCACCATTCAGCAGCCCATGGCTCGATTCATCTGGAAAACCCGGAAAATCCCTGATGGACTTCCTCGCAGCCTATCCCGGGAAGGTGATTCTGGCCGCCGACAGCGCCGGCCGTCGGGAGTCCCTGAAAACACTTTTCAAGGATGCTGGCATTGACGCGATGATTACGGCGGATTGGCAGGAAGCCTTCCAAGCCGCTAAGCCCCATCAGCTCATGCTGACCAGCGCGGATCTATCGGACGGATTCAGCCTAATTTCCCCGCCAATGACGGTACTTACCGAGCGCCAACTGTTTCCCGAACGTGTCAGCCAGAGCCGGCGCCGAAAAAGTCAGCAGAAAGATCCCGAAGCCATTCTCCGTGATCTCAACGAAATAAGCGTCGGTGCACCGATCGTGCATGAAGATCACGGTGTCGGGCGTTATAAGGGTTTGGTCAGCCTTGAAACCGGCGGTATGCCCGGTGAATTCCTCAGCATTGAATATGCCAAAGGTGACAAACTCTACGTTCCGGTCGCACAACTGCATCTGGTATCGCGATATTCAGGAACCAGCACTGAATATGCTCCGCTGCATAGCCTAGGGGGGGAATCCTGGGACAAGGCCAAGCGCAGAGCTGCAGAAAAAGTGCATGACGTTGCGGCCGAATTGCTGGAGATCCAGGCCAAGCGCATGGTCCAAGAGGGATTTGCCCTGGATACCGAACGTGCTCTTTATGAGCGCTTTGCCGCCGGATTCCCTTTCGAGGAAACACCGGACCAGGAGCAGGCCATCGATGCCGTACTTTCAGACCTAGCGCAGGCGCATCCGATGGACCGGGTGGTCTGCGGTGATGTCGGGTTCGGCAAGACTGAGGTGGCACTGCGTGCTGCTTTTGTCGCCGCCATGGCTGGAAAACAAGTGGCAGTTCTGGTGCCGACCACCCTGCTGGCAGAGCAGCATTTTCGGAATTTCAGTGACCGCTTTGCCGACTGGCCGATCCGGACCGAGGTCCTATCCCGTTTCAAAAGCACGAAGGAAATCAAGCAGGCGCTGGATCTTCTCGCCATCGGCAAAATCGATATCATTATCGGAACGCACCGGCTACTGCAGAAGGATGTGAGCTTCGAGCGTCTTGGCCTCGTCATCGTTGATGAGGAGCAGCGCTTCGGTGTGCGCCACAAGGAAGCCCTGAAAGCGCTGAAAGCGGACGTCCATCTGCTGACCTTGACCGCAACCCCGATACCGCGCACGCTAAACATGGCGATGAGCGGTCTGCGTCAGCTTTCCATCATCGGAACCCCACCCGCACACCGCGTCGCGGTCAAGACTTTCATCTGCCCCTGGGACCGAAATACCTTGCTGGAGGCCTTCCATCGTGAGCTGGCCCGCGGCGGCCAGGTCTATTTCCTGCATAACGATATCGACACCATCGAAAAAACCGCGCGTGATCTCGAAGCAATGTTGCCGGACGCACGAATCCGTATCGCCCATGGCCAGATGCCGGAACGGCAATTGGAAAAGGTCATGCTGGATTTCCATAAACAGCGGTTCAATGTACTGGTGTCCACCACCATAATCGAGTCCGGAATCGACATTCCCAGCGCCAATACCATCATCATCAACCACGCCGACCGTTTCGGACTCGCCCAGCTGCATCAGTTGCGCGGCCGTGTTGGGCGATCCCATCATCGTGCCTACGCCTACCTAATCGTACCGGATCTCAAACGCATCACCGCCGATGCCCGAAAGCGCCTGGACGCTCTCACCTCGCTGGAAGAACTGGGCGCCGGCTTCACCCTATCCACCCATGATTTGGAAATCCGTGGCGCCGGCGAACTACTCGGTGAAGGTCAATCCGGCCAGATCACCGAAATCGGATTCGCGCTTTATGCCCAGTATCTGGAACGCGCCGTGGCTTCAATCAAGGACGGAAAGATTCCCGATGTGATGGCGACAGCACCGGCCAGCGCCCAGATCAACCTGCATAGCCCCGCGCTGCTTCCGGAAAGCATGATCGATGACGTACATATGCGCTTGATGCTTTATAAGCGAATCGCATCCGCCAAATCGCCGACCGATCTACAGGAACTCCAGATCGAAATTATTGACCGGTTCGGCCTGCTGGCCCCGGCTGCGGAGCACCTTTTCGCCTGCGCCGAACTACGCTTGATGGCGGAACAGCTTGGCATCCATCACATCGACCTGCACGATGGTGGCGGCCACATGGCATTCACAGCTAAACCTGCCATCGACCCGATGTCTGTGATTCAGCTGATCCAGCGCAATCCGCGGACATACGCCATGCAGGGGTCCGATCGCCTTAAAATAACCAATAAAACCGAAGATGGCGCCCAGCGCGCGCTGTTCATGCGCGCACTGCTGAAACAGTTTGGAGCAGGCGCGTGACCCAGTCGCGGCAGTGCTGGCGGTGATGCTCGACTTACTCATCAGCAACACCAATCTAGCGAATCTAGCTCTTTGTCAGTTTCCAGCACCGGTGGATTTTGGGGTTACGCTCGAAATCTTGATCAATGGTCTGGGCTGAAATGTCCTCGACCCTAGCGAAGGCCGACACCGCAGCGACATCCATTTTAAACTTACGGAAATTGTTCGAGAAATAGCAGACGCCATCATCGGTGACTATCGCCATGATTTTTTCAAGCAATGCGACATGGTCTTTTTGGACGTCGAAATCCGCAGCGCTGGCTGAATTCGAGAATGTCGGAGGGTCACAGAACACCAGATCGAACTTCTGCCGGCAATTATCGAGCCATTCCACTACATCGGCCTTGACCAGTTGATGACTGCCACCTTGGATATCGTTCAATTCAAAATTGGCCTCAGCCCAGTCCAGATAAGTCGCAGATAGATCCACCGACGTTGAAGCCGAGGCGCCGCCTGCAATCGCCTGCACGCTGGCGCTGGCGGTATAGCAGAACAGGTTCAGGAAGCGCTTACCGCGCGCTTCAGCAGCCAAGCGCAGCCGTAACGGGCGATGATCGAGGAACAGGCCGGTATCCAGGTAGTCGAACAGATTCACCCACAGTTTCGACGCTCCTTCCTTGACCTGGATGAAGTCGTGGGTATCGTCCATGCGGCCATATTTGCTGCCACCCTTGCCGCGCCGGCGTGTCTTCACCGAGACCTGTGCGCGCGGCAATGCAAATACGGTTTCTACCGCCTGCAGCAGTTCGCCGAAGCGGCGACGGGTGGTTTCTTCCGGAATTTCGGCAGGCGCCTCGTACTCCTGAATATGCAGAAAAAGGCGGTGTTCACCGTCATCCTCGGGATAGAGATCGATGGCAGCGGCGTACTCAGGCAAGTCGGCATCGTACATGCGGTAACAGCTGATGCTGCCCTGTTTCGCCCACTTCCCGAATTTTTTTAGATTCTTCTGCAGGCGGTTGGCCACCATCAAGGCGCCTTCACTAAGCGGCTTGGTGCTGTCACGTTCCGGCCGCGGCGTGAATACCGGATCGCAGAGCAGCAAGATGCACGGCAGTGCGCCGTTATAGAATTCGTATTTCTTCTTGGCATGCAGGCCGGTAGCATAGGCCAGCTCGTCGTTACCGCACAGCAGCACGGCACGCCATTGCGGAACACAGGCTCTCAATACATCACCAGTTTCGCGGTACAGGGCCGTATCGGCCTGTAGGCGCTGGTTGTATGGCATATTGCAGACCACCAGACCTGAAGACTGGACCGGGGCTTTCAATTGCGAAACCGATTGGCGTTCAAAGCGGATCAGCTCAGCCAGGCCGGATCGGTCGCAATTGGCCACGGCCTTGCGCAGCACATCGGCCTGCGTGTCGTATCCGGTGAACACCGGTTTCAAGGCGGCGCGTCCGGCCTCGGCACGCCGGCGTGCCTCGGCGAGCAGGGCCTGCCATGCCTCGACGTCAAAACCAAGCCACTGCGTCGGCAGATTGTCGCCGTACCGATGCAGTCCGGGTGCTTCATCGGCAGCCATCAAGGCCGCTTCAATCAGCAGCGTACCGCTGCCGCACATCGGATCCAGCAGACCGCCGCCTTCCCGGTAAACCTGCAGCCATTTGCCGCGGTAGAGCATGGCCGCGGCAAGGTTTTCCTTGATCGGCGCCTCGCCCTGCTCCTGACGCCAACCGCGTTTATGCAGGGAACCGCCGCCCAAGTCAACGGCGATATCAGCCTTGCCCTTACGCACATGCACATTGATTCGCACATCGGGATGCTCAACATCGACATCGGGACGCGTGCCGGTCTGGGCACGAAGCCGATCGACGATGGCATCCTTGCTGCGCTGCGCCGCGTAACGCTCATGGGTCAGGGTCTGGCTGGAAATGCGGGCATCGATGGCGAAGGTCGCGCCCGGACCAATATGTTTGGCCCAATCGATGGCATGCATGCCCTGATACAGATCCTGTTCGTTCTGGCAATCGAAATGCGCGATCGGCCAGAGCACCCGGGAGGCCAGACGTGAATGCATGGCCAGTCCAAGCGCATCGTTCAGACTGCCTTCGGCATTGATCCCGGCCATGGTGGCGGTCGCTTTGACGCCCATGGCGGCGGCCTCGTCGACCAGGAGATACTCCAGGCCTTTGGCACAGGATAGAAAGAACTTCACGACAGGCTGCCAAGGAACAGGGCGAATTGCTGGGCACAGAAATCGATATGTGCACCAAGCCGGTGATCGTCATTGACCAGACAGATGCGGGCCTGATGGTGCTTAGCCCATTGGGCGACATCATCGGCGGCTATCAGTTCATCGTGCCAACCATGCACAATCGAAAGCGGCACGGCGGAAGTCTGCAGACCCATTTCATAACCCTCCAGGCTGATCGGCGGCGCCATCAGGAACAGGCCACGGACTGGCAATCGCAGGGAAACCTGGGCGGAGATGAAAGCTCCCATGCTGGACCCGGCCAGAACGACCGGGCCGGTCACCCCAGCGGCCAAGGAGTGTAGACGTTCAATCCGGGCCTGCACATCCCCTAGGGGCGGCATGATGGCGTCAAACTCACGGTAATCGGGGCGCTCGCAGCTCCAACCCAGCAGGTCGCAGGCCTGTGCTAATGCCGTGGCCTTAGTGGCATCGGGCCCGCTGTTGAGTCCGTGCGAAATGATGACGTGTCCGCTCATGCAGCTGTTCCCGGTAAAGCCCGGATGCTGAAAGCGACGGGCCGTCGATGGTATTATGTCGCCATTATGAATGATTTAAGCCCCGCATGGCCAATACGACACGACCGACTGCCCTATGAGGCGAAGCTGGATGTCCGCGAAATCGCCCAGATCGACCTAGTAGTGATGCATTGCACCGAACTGCCTGATCTGGCCATGGCCCGCGAATACGGCGAGCGCGTTCTTTATCCCGCTGGTACCGGCAACAGCGGGCACTACTATATCGATCGCGATGGTAGCGTACATTGCTATGTTGGCCCGAATTTCGTTGCGCATCACACCCGTGGCTACAATCTACGCGCTATTGGCATCGAGCTGGTCAATACCGGCCGATATCCGGACTGGTACCACAGCGAACACCAGAACATGAACGAGCCCTATACGGACATGCAAGTCCAAGCAGCTTCCGCACTGCTTCTGCAGTTAAAAACATTTCTACCCAATCTTCAGCTTATCGCCGGCCATGAAGACCTTGACACAGCAGAGGTCGATGCCAGCAATAACCCCAGTTGCCGGGTTCGCCGCAAATGCGATCCGGGCCCACATTTTCCCTGGCCCCGGATTCTGTCCGAAACCGGCTTAACTCGCCTGCTACCGGAAGCCATGGCATGAGTGCACCCGTTGTCAATGAACTGATTGATCTGCTGACCCTGGAACGTCTGGAAGAAAACCTGTTCCGTGGCCAGAGTCGGGATATCGGAACCAAATACGTGTTCGGCGGCCAGGTGCTCGGACAATCGCTCAGTGCTGCCCAGCAGACGGTGGACGATGCGCGCACCGTGCATTCTCTGCATGCCTATTTCCTGCGTGCCGGCGATATCGATGCACCCATCGTGTTCGATGTCGACCGTTCGCGCGATGGCCATAGTTTTTCCGTGCGCCGGGTAACCGCGATACAGCATGGCAAGCCGATTCTGGTTTTTGCGGCATCATTCCAGAAGCAGGAGTCTGGCGTCGAACATCAGTTCCACATTCCAGAAGTACCGCAGCCAGAAGATGTGCCGACGCAGACGTCACCCAGCCCTGAAGTACTGGCCGGACTTTCTGCAAAGATGCAACGTTGGTTGTCGCGAATGGGGCCCTTCGAAATGCGGCCGGTATATCCCCGTGACGAACTCAAACCAAGCAAACGGCCGCCCTATCAGCAAGTCTGGTTCCGGCTAATGGATAATATCGGTGACGATGCTGATATGCACCGCGCAATGCTGGCTTATGCTTCCGACTTCTATCTGCTCGGCACCAGCACCTTTCCTAGCGGGATAAGCTATTACCAACACAATGTGCAGATGGCCTCGCTGGATCATGCTCTTTGGTTCCATCGGCCGTTCCGCATCGACGACTGGCTGTTGTATTCACTCGACAGCCCGTCCGCCAGTGGCGCTCGTGGACTAGCACGCGGCAGCATCTACACCCGTGACGGCATTCTTGTCGCCTCAGTTGCACAGGAAGGTCTGATCCGAGTGACTCATGAGGATATGGAGAAGTCGGCATGAGGATGATGTTCAGCTCGGCCCGACTCGAGAATGTCGAGCATGTCCGCACCCTGTTTGAAAACGCGGATATCGCCACGAAAATCGTAGGCGGTCGCAGCTACAAGACCTACTCCCGGCGCGGGTTCAGCTATAACGAGCGTCAAGCGGCTTTGAACGAGCCCCAGCCCCAGCTCTGGGTGTTGCGTGCCGACGACTACCGGCGCGCGCGCGAAATACTCTTGGAGAACGGGCTACTGGACGCCAGCCCGCAATCCTATATCCCAGAAAGCTACCGGCACCAGAAAAAATCAATCCCAGCACCAGCAGACCGACTCAATAGAGCGCGTATGGTACTGCTCGTGGCCGTCATCGCTTTGATGGTGATTCAGGGAATCCGTCTGATTAATCAGACCTGATTGTCATCGGCGACGTTTAAGCAGAACACCAAGAAAGCCTGCAATCAGCAATAGCGCGGCGAATGCCGCATAAGGACTGTAATACCAAGGATCAGAGACCGTAACCGCGGTCGGAACAGCCGCCGCCGCAGTTTTTTCCGGCTGTTCTCCTTTTTCTAATTGCTGCATGCGCTCCGTCAGTTGTTTGATCTGGGAGCTTTGAAGCTCGATAAGGCGTTTGCTCTCTGTCTGTAACCTGGCGGCTTCATCGAGCTGGTTCCGGAGATTGGCGATTTCAGCCTGTCTGGCGACTATTTCTTCCTGAGTAAGAGCGTTTTCAGCACGGAGTTCCGCGCCTTGGCCGGATTTACTGGCGCCAGACTGACTGCCTGCATTATTCATGGTACCTACCGTAGGCATTATTTTGAGTCGCCCTTGATCAAGTGGGATAGCCTTGCTCGAACCACTGGCTGCCGAAACCGTGGATTGGCGGCTAAGACGGTTGGCCGCGCCAAGCACAGGGACAGGCTGGGCCTGCAACCTCTGGGCCCGCTGCCCGGCAAGCAGTCCGGCACTGTCATCCGAAAACATTGCAATCACCTGCACTTCGTCAGGAAGACGCAAAGTACTGCCGCGCTTCAGACGGTTGGCATCACCCTGGATAAACGCCTCCGGGTTGGTCTGCTGGATGGCGGTCATCACCTGATTCAGACTTACTGAAGAAAAAAATGTTTGCTTGTGGGCAATGGCGATGATGTACAGACTTTCACCACTCTGGACTTTCCGATGCGCATCCCGAGCTTCCGGAAGATTACGGGCAGGCGGGGCGGAAGCGGGAACATCAGGAATCGGCGTAGATTTTGGAGGGCTCGCTTCCGCTACTTTCGGTTCAGGCACTGACCGTTTCTGAACCATCGGCATCGGTCTCGATTCAGACCCAGTCGGGACAGCCGGCGTCCGGAACGTAGGTGCCGCCGCTGGTTCTGCAACGACCGGTATCAGCGCCACGGTGGGGGCATCGATGGTCTGCACGGCCGCCCTGGATATAAAGGGCGGGTCTACCAGAGCCGTCAGTTCCTTGATCTGCCGCCCCCCGTTGCGCCAACTGGCATCAATTAGGATGTTCAGAACCGGTTCGTGAAAAGGACGAGCGGTGCTCAACTGCACGAACGGACGGCCCGAATCATCGATTTGAAGGCGGACCTGAAGATCAGCATACCGATTACGATCTATCCCAAGCCTCCGGAAATCATCTTCGGATGCCAATTGCACAGTGAGCGACTGTAAGTCCGCATCATCGGCGTCATAAACCGGTATACGTGCGGACAGTGGCTGACCGAGTCCGGATTGCATCTGCACCTGAGCAAGCGTAACTGCATAAGCCGGAGCATAAGACATCCAGCCGATTACCAAAAGTACAATCAGCTTGAATGTACTTCGGGTCATGCTTTCCACCCGACGACGGTCACCGCTTATTCGCCAACAGCTCGGCAATCTGCACGGCATTGAGTGCCGCACCTTTACGGATATTGTCGGAAACCACCCACATATTCAAGCCGTTCTCGCAAGAAATATCCTCGCGGACACGACCGACATAGACAGCATCGGTGCCGGAGGCGTGAGTCACCGGTGTCGGATAGCCTCCGGGAGCACGGTCGTCGACTACCGTCACGCCCGGTGATTTTTCAAGCAGGCTAAGTGCTTCAGCGGCGGTTATTTTATTACATGTTTCGACATGCACGGCTTCCGAGTGTCCGTAGAAAACCGGAACACGGACCGCGGTCGGATTGACTTGGATGCGGTCATCCCCCAGGATCTTTCGAGTCTCCCACACTAGTTTCATTTCTTCCTTGGTGTAGCCATTATCGAGAAAGTCATCGATATGCGGAATCAGATTGAATGCAATCTGCACGGGAAACCGCTTCGGATCGGGATCCTTGAAGCTGAGGATATTTGCAGTCTGCCGGCCAAGCTCTTCCAGCGCGGAACGGCCCGCACCCGAAACCGACTGGTAAGTGGCGACATTGATTCGGCTGATACCAACCGCGCGGTGTATCGGCGCAAGCGCTACCAGCATCTGCATGGTGGAGCAGTTCGGATTGGCCACAATCCCCCGCGGAATACTATTCAAGGCTTCGGGATTGACTTCTGAAACCACTAAAGGCACATCCGCATCCATCCGGAATGCGGAGCTGTTGTCGATCACGATGGCACCGGCTGCCGCGAACTTCGGGGCATATTCTTTTGAAATCGAACCACCGGCAGAAAACAGTGCAAAATCGACTCCGGCTGGATCGAACCCGGCCAGATCCTGTACCGTGATTTTCCGACCGTCATACTCAATCTGCTCGCCGGCAGAACGCTCAGACGCGAGCACATGAAGGGTTGCGATCGGAAACCGGCGTTCCTGCAGGATGGCAAGCATGGCCTGACCAACGGCTCCGGTGGCGCCAACAACTGCAACGGTAAATGTCTTCATGATTTCTGCATTCTACGGGGTATCGTGAGTCAAAGGGGGCGACCCGGCACTCGTGGTGTCTGGGCAGAAACATCCCCGCATTGGGCGCGGTGTCGCAATGCCATATCCATCAGGCAGAGCGCCAGCATGGCTTCGCAGATCGGTGGTGCGCGCAAACCGACACAGGGATCGTGACGGCCGGTGGTGACGACCTCGACTGAATTGCCGTCGGTATCGAGACTGTTTCCGGGCAGACGCAGACTGGAGGTCGGTTTGAAGGCGACTTGACAGGTGATATCCTGCCCGGTGCTGATGCCGCCGAGAATGCCGCCTGCCTGATTGCTAAGGAAGCCCTCGGCACTCATCAAATCGCGATGCATGCTACCCGGCTGACTGACCGATGCGAATCCGGCACCGATTTCAACACCTTTAACTGCATTGATCGACATCATTGCGGATGCTATTGCGGCATCAAGCTTGCCATAAATGGGCTGTCCCCAACCGACCGGCACACTGGATGCATGCACGAATACCTGCGCACCAAGAGAGTCGCCGGATTTGCGGGTGGCGTCCAGCAGAGCCTCGAGTTCAGGAACTTGCGCTGCAACTGGCCAGAAAAACGGATTGCTTTCCACCACCGACCAATCCACGACATGCGGCATAAGGGCCTGCACCTGTCCGATTTGGTTGATCCCGGCATGAATCCGGATACCGTAGTTTTCGAACAGCCATTTCTTGGCGATGACTCCGGCTGCCACACGCATGGTGGTCTCACGTGCGGATGACCGTCCTCCGCCACGTGGATCACGGATGCCATATTTATGATGATAGGTGTAATCGGCATGGCCCGGACGGAACTGTTCGGCGATGCCCGAATAGTCCTTTGATCGCGCATCGGTGTTGCGGATCAATAAGGCGATCGGCGTACCGGTAGTCAGGCCGGCATACACGCCCGAGAGGATTTCGATGTCATCCGCTTCGTGACGCTGGGAAGTATGACGGGTCTTGCCGGTAGCGCGACGGTCCAAATCGATTCGGAACTCCTCGGGACTTATGGCGATTCCGGGCGGACAGCCGTCAATGACGCAACCAATGGCGGGGCCATGGCTTTCGCCGAAGGTCGTGACTGAAAACAGTCTTCCGAAACAGTTGTCAGACACGGGTTTCCTTTAGCGAATGGACGCCAGCTGGCTAATGCGTTCATGATGGGCGAGGATATCGTTGCGGTCAATCGCGAAGATGCCCATCTGGCCGATTTTGAACTCCACCCAGGCGAATGGCACCTCCGGCAACAATTGCATCAGGTGATGCTCGCTTTCACCGACCTCGCAGATCAGCAGCCCCTGCTCGGACAGATGCGCGGGAGCATCACGCAGGATCTTGAGAGCGAAATCAAGACCATCATCGCCGGCTCGTAGCCCCAGATCCGGTTCATGCGCATACTCCTTGGGCAGCGCGTCAGTTTCGTCATTGGTCACATAGGGCGGATTAGTCACGATCAGGTCGTAGACTTTGCCGGACAGTCCCAAAAACAGATCACTCTTGATCAGATGGCAATTGTCGGCATTAAGACGGGCTTTGTTCTCAGCAGCCAGACTGAGCGCTTCATCCGAGATATCGACGCCATCGACCCGCCAATTGGGATTGTAGTGGGCCATCGCGATGGCAATGCAGCCCGATCCGGTGCACAGATCCAGCGCTGAATGCACCGGACGGCCACCCAACCAAGGCTCGAAGCCGGACTCGATCAACTCGGCAATCGGTGAACGGGGCACCAAGGCACGGGCATCGGACTTAAAATTGAGACCGGCAAACCAAGCCTCACCAGTAAGGTAACAGGCCGGAATATACTCATCGATCCGACGGCGGAACAGCGCCAGAACGGCCGCCTTTTCCTCGGCAGTCAAACGGGCCTGGCCATAGGCCGGCCCGATATCGTGCGGCAGATGCAGGGCGTGCAACACCAACTGGGTGGACTCATCCAAGGCGTTATCGAAACTGTGGCCGAAAGTCAGCCCGGCACGGCCGAATGCGCTCGCCCCATAACGGATGAAATCGATGATGCTGGATAATTCGGCGGCCATGGTCATTCCGATACAATTCGATAGCCGTATTATAGCCCCAGAGGCTATAATTCAGGCTGAAAAACGCCTTTCTGAGCCTTCGCATGACCCGAAAAATCCTCCTGATTCTCATTGCCGCCCTAGCGGCCGGCCTTGGCTTGGCACTCTCCGTGGCCGTATTCAAGCCGGTATTGCCGCCCAAGCCATTACCGGCGCTGACCGCGGTCAAAGTCATTGACAGCCCCCGCGCCCTGCCCCCGTTTGAGCTGCAAAGCGCTACAGGGCCGATCACTGCCGAACAGCTCAAAGGCCACTGGACGGTGGTATTCGTTGGATTTACCCATTGCCCGGATGTCTGCCCGACCGCACTGACCGACATGGCCCGTGCGCAAGCTCTGTGGGATGCGGCAGAACTACCGGCCAAACCGAAGCTGCTGTTCGTTTCCATCGACCCGGAACGCGACATGCCCGCGAAAATCGCCGAGTACGCCGCCTATTTCCACAAAGACACCCTGACCGCCACTGCTGCTGAACCGCAATTGACGGAATTCACCCGTTCACTCGGCTTGGTGTACATGAAAGTCCCGCAAGGGGATTCCTACACCATGGATCATTCCGCCACCCTCGTCTTGCTCAATCCCAAGGCTGAGTTCGCCGGCATCATTCGGCCGCCCCTCAAGCCGGAAACCATCGGCGCGGACTTGATTGCGCTGGCCAAGGCCCGCCCATGAAAATCGCCTCGTTTGCACAATACCTGCTGCCGCACCGGTTGCTTTCGCATCTGGCACGCCGGCTGGCCTACTCGAAAACCCCCTGGATCAAACATCGCTTCATCCACACGATTCTGGCCAACTTCGATGTCAACCTCGCGGAAGCGGCCAATGCCGATCCGGACAGTTACGAAAGCTTCAATGCCTTTTTCACCCGCGCCTTGAAACCGGGGGCACGAATCCCGGACGCCGACCCCGAAACCCTGATTCTTCCGGCTGACGGCAAGGTCAGTCAATGCGGCAACATCGAAAAGGGACGCATTTTCCAGGCCAAAGGCCAGGATTACACCGCCGCCGAACTGCTGGGTGATTCCGAAATGGCAAAAGCCTACGAGAACGGCGTGTTCATGAACATCTACCTGTCGCCGCGCGATTACCACCGCGTGCACATGCCCTGGACCGGAATTCTGGTCGAAACCCTGCATGTTCCGGGACGTCTGTTCAGCGTTTCGCCGGGCACGGTGGCCGATGTGCCGCGCCTGTTTGCGCGCAACGAGCGTCTGGTCTGTCATTTCGAGACTGACTTCGGTCCCATGTGTTCAGTGATGGTCGGCGCCATGCTGGTGTCCGGCGTCGAAACGGTCTGGAACGGAGTAAACATCCCGGAATACGCCGATACACCAAAACGCATCGATTTCCGCGGCCAAAACATCCGCCTGGAACGTTTTGCGGAAATGGCGCGTTTCAACTACGGCTCGACCGTGATTCTGTTGTTCCCGCAAGGAAAAGTGCAGCTGGATGCGTTCGCGCATCAGGCGCCGACCGTCCTCGGCAAGCGCATGGGGATGCGGCTGGGTTGAGTTACCGCTTGTCGGCAGCGACCGGCGGACAAGTCAACGGCGTGTCATTGACCAGACGAAAGCGTCTGCCGGCAATGATGGCATCCGCCATCTGAGCCGGCTCAGCGGCAATCCGTCCAAGCCGTAAGGCGTCATTGATTGGCCCGCAATCATTGGGGACAGAGATGCTGCCATATTTCACCCAGCTGTCTTTGCGAAGACGGAACACAAAAATGGGGCCAACCGCTTCACGAATCAGCACCTCGGCAATGCCATCTGCATCCATATCGAGAATAAAAGCATCGCAGAACTTGCCACTGTCATGCAGACAGCCCGGATACTGCCACGCCTTGTCTTTGATAGTTTCCTGCCAGTTTTGGGCCAGAAAACTTTGCGGGACAAGATTATCAGGAGTGCGCACGCTGAGATTCAGCGCCAGTAATTTACGGTCAATTTTTTTTGGTTTCACGTTCCAGAGGGCATCCTTCTGCAAAGCCGCCTTTGCTTTCAAGGCAATGATAGCGGCATCTTTTCCGGATGAAGCGCTGGCCAGTCCTTTCAATGCAGATGTGCCGTAACGTTGTCCCTGGAAACGCAGGTAGTCATAATCGAAACGAACGGCGTCTATTTTTCCATTTTTTAGATACGCCATCTGGCTATTCACAGAAATACGGGCCGGATCGAGTAGCGGCGAGAAAATAGCCAGCAATAGGAATAGCAGGACGAAGGCTGTGAATGTGTTGACCGGTGCAATCCGTGACAGCCACTGCGGGCTACGCAGAGCGGCCCACAAATAGCCCACTCCGCAGCACAAGGCCACCGCCAGACAGAACGCGGCAACCAGTCGGTCGACCGTCCAACCGTATTGACCGACCCGCAGACTCAGGGCATAGGTGGCAATCAACGCCAAAGGCAAAATCAGCGCGGCGGCAATCCGGGCGCTGAACCGAATCAAAGAAGCGATTTCCTCAGTGACACTCCCATCCTGGAAAGCAGCATTGATCAGAATGGCCAGCACTGCCGATGCCGCCAACAGAAGCACCGTGGCCGCTTTGGTGGCCCAAAGCGGCTCCAATCCGGTAAACGGCAAGGCGAGCAGGAATCCGCCAATCAACAACACGGACACCGGCAGAATCCAGGACAACAGGACCAGCACCAGGCTGCGTACGCCATGCACGATGGCCGGCCGGACATCGGTGATGTGCAAGGCATAGGCGAACGCGAAGGTGGTGACGGGAATGGCGAACCACGCCTCATCCAGCACGTTCTTGAGGAATGCCAGTTTGATCATGTCGAACAGGGCCGCGCCGAGCAGCAGCACCAGCCAGGTGATTCCGGTGAAAACCGCAGCAAAGGCGACCTGGATCAGCAGCTTGGTTGCGCTTTCGAAATAGCTTCGGTATCCGGCGATGCGGCGCCCGTCAAGAACGGCGGCACCGACCATGGCATGGGCGATGAAAAATCCGGCGGCGGCATGCAACCAGAGCTGCGGGGAAGGATAGCGCGCATCCTCAGCAAATTTCTGGGTATCCCAGTACGGCGCACCGATTCCGCGCCAGATGTCATAGAACCCGAGCAGCGCCAGAACTGCAGCGGCTGGCACCAACCAGCGCCAGAGTGTCCGTGCAGGCATATGGCCCAGCGCCGAGATCAGCAGCACGGGTACTAGGGTCATGACCAACAGCAAGGGGGCGAACAAGGCCGAATTTCCGGCGACCCAGAGCTTGCTCTCAGCAGCTTGGTAAATCAGGCACAGCGCCAAGCCCTGGAGCGCCCCAATCAATAATCGGCTTCCTGCTACGGAACGGCTGACCGAGGATTTCGGAACATAGCTTTCAACACGACTCATGGCTGCTTCCCTGATATTTGGCGTTTAGCCGTATTTGAGTTTCATGGCCAGCACTGAGCCGGCCAGTACCATGGTGATACTGTTGGCCAGGATGATCGGAGTGGATCCCAGCAAAATGCCGTAAACCAACCAGGCCAAAATGCCGGCGGTGAATATCGCATACATGCCCAGAGAGATGTCCTGGGTCTGCTTGCTGCGCCAGACCTGGATGACCTGAGGTATGAAAGAAATGGTGGTCAGGGTCGCGGCGAGGAAGCCGAACAGTTCGGTGGCGTTCATGGCAGTCTCGATGGGGGCATACTGCGATTATACCCAGAGCCTGTGGCACAATGGCCGAAATCCAGAACCGGACGCAGCATGCGTTTCATCGCCCTTTTCACCCTGTCCACATGTCTCGCCTCCATAGATGCGGTAGCGGCCACGGAGATTATTCGAGTAGCTAGCTTAAATGCCTCCCTGTATTCCGACCAAGCCGGCGGACTGGTCCAACGCCTGCAGCGCGGCGACGCCCCGACCCGGAAAATCGCCGCCGTCATCCAACATCAACGCCCCGACCTGCTGCTGCTCAATGAGTTCGATTACGATGCCGAAGGCCGTGCCGCCGACCTGTTCCAGAAAGGCTATCTGGGCAAGACGCAGTTCGGCCAGAAGCCCATCACCTACAAATATCGGTATTTCGCACCGGTCAATACCGGCCTGCCGAGCGGCTTCGATCTGAATGGCGATGGAAAAGCCGAGGGCGGCAATGACGCCTTCGGTTTCGGCAACCATCCTGGCCAATACGGCATGCTGGTGCTGTCGAAATTCCCCATCGATAAGCGAGCCGTCCGGACATTCCAGAACTTCCTCTGGAAGGACATGCCACAGGCACGGATTCCGCTGCGTGCCGGTGGTTCGCCGTGGTATTCGGAAGCGGCCTGGAATGCCTTCCGACTGTCGTCGAAATCGCATTGGGATATTCCGGTCGCCACACCGATGGGTACCCTGCACTTTCTAGTCTCGCACCCGACGCCGCCGGTGTTCGACGGCCCGGAAGACCGCAACGGCAAACGCAATGCCGATGAAATCCGGTTCTGGGGAGAGTATGTCTGGAATCGCGGCAACGATTGGATTGTCGATGATCTCGGCCTGCACGGCGGTCTGATGGACGATGCGCGTTTCGTCATCGCCGGCGATTTGAACGCCGATCCCGCCGACGGTGACGGCATTCCAGGCGTCATCACCGAACTGCTTGAAAACCCGCGCGTGCTGAGAATGCTGACGCCGCGTTCCGAAGGGGCTGCACAGGCAGCAGAAGCCACCGGAGGTGCCAATCTCAAGCACCGCGGCTCTCCGCGACATGACACCGGCGACTTTGGGCCGAGAGTCGGCAATCTGCGTCTAGATTATGTGCTGCCCTCGGTCGGCTGGAAGGTCATCGGCAATGGCGTTTTTTGGCCGAAAAGCGGTGAGCCGGGCCACGACTGGCTGGATGCCACCGACCATCGCATGGTCTGGGTGGATCTGCGCGGCGGTTAAACCAGATCCACCTTGAGTGCGGCTGCGACGCGACGGGCCTTCTCCCGCGCGCCGTCCAGTGTTTCATCACGCGCCAGTGCCACGGCCACACGCCGGGAGCCCTCGACATACGGCTTACCGAACAGACGAAGCGCCGTTCCGGTTTCAGCCAGCGCTTCGGCTACGCCGCTGAACTCGGGAACGCCGGTGCCTTTGGCCAGAATCGCGACCGAGGCCGACGGACCGTAGTCGCGGATTTCGGGAATCGGTAGACCCAGAATGGCTCTGGCATGCAGGGCGAATTCGGACAGCTCCTGCGATACCAGGGTCACTAATCCGGTGTCATGCGGACGTGGCGAGACTTCACTGAACCAGACGGCATCGCCTTTGACGAACAGCTCGACACCGAATAGGCCAAAGCCGCCCAGGTTATCGGTAATGGTTCGGGCGATATCCTGTGCCTTGGCCCACGCCGTTTCACTCATCGGCTGGGGCATCCAGCTTTCGCGGTAATCGCCGTCAATCTGCAAATGACCGACCGGAGCACAGAACGAAGTTCCATCACGATGACGCACGGTGAGCAAGGTGATTTCATAATCGAAATCAATGAAGCCCTCGACAATGCAACGGCCCATGCCGGAACGGCCGCCCGTTTGCGCCTTGTGCCAAGCGGCATCGATATCGGATTCGCTTCTGACGGTGCTTTGCCCTTTCCCAGAAGAAGACATGAGCGGCTTGATGACACAGGGAATGCCGACCTCCGGCAAGGCTGCTCGATAACCAGCCTCGTCATCGACAAATCGATAAGGCGAGGTCGGCAAGCCCAGGGTCTCTGCCGCCAAGCGCCGTATGCCTTCGCGATCCATGGTCAGTCGTGCTGCACGCGCGGTTGGAATCACCTGCAGGCCGTTGTTTTGTTCCAGATCAACCAGGGTCTGGGTGTGGATGGCCTCGATTTCGGGCACCACCAGATGCGGCCTGACCCGTGCGATGAGATCACGCAAGGCCGCTGGATCGAGCATATTCAGGGTATGGCATTCGTGCGCGACCTGCATGGCTGGCGCATTGTCGTAGCGGTCTGCGGCGATGACCTGCACCCCAAAACGCTGCAGTTCGATGGCAACTTCTTTTCCCAGTTCACCGGAACCCAGGAGCAGGACACGGTAGGCATTCTTTGCCTCTGGAGTTCCAAAAACGGGCGGGGCTTCGTGCATGGGAATTGTCTGCAGGTGGCGGTTTGTGCCATTATACCCGTGATGAAAAGCATCGTTCTTTTGAAACCCCGTAGCGTGTTCCTCGGACTCTTTTCCGTTGGTTATCTGTTTCTGTCAGCCTGTCAGGCCACTTCGGAAGCCAACGCGCCACGCTGGTCGGATCCCGCGTTTGCAGGCATTCCGGATGCCGGCAAACTTTCCGAACTATCGGGACTGACCCGATCAAACCATACTGACAATGTATATTGGGCCATCAATGACGGCAATAATCCCGCTGAAATCATCGCGGTTGATGGCAATGTCCGCACGCTAGCCACGTTCTCTGTTCAAGGCGTTCGAAACATCGACTGGGAAGATATCGCTAATTACTCACAAAACGGAAAGCACTATCTGGCAGTTGCAGATATCGGTGACAACGGTGGCGTGCGCGATGAGCTCTTTATTCATATCTTCGAGGAACCCTCTGACGCGAAGCGCGGTGGGAAGATCATTCCGATCAAGAGCATTCGCTTTCTTTGGCCCGACGGGGCACGGGATGCCGAATCGCTTTTCGCCTCAGCAAAAAATAGAAGCTTTTATCTAATATCCAAGAAACGTGTACCTGCCGAGCTGTTCGCGCTTCCGTTCGATGCTGCCGACGGCAGCAAACCCGTTTTGGTCGCCACACTCCAAGACATCACCCAGCCCGATGCTGAAACCATGAACAAAAAAGGCGATTACGGCCGCTATCGGGCGCAAATCACCGCCGCTGATCTCAGTCCCGACAACCGCACTATCGCGGTGCTGAATTACCAGCAAATCAACTTCTTTCCGATGCCGAAGCAATCCAATGCGGTTCTGAAACCTGTCTCCACCCTCACCCTGCCCTGGCTGCCTCAGGCTGAAGGTATCGCGTTTTCACGGGATGGCAAGCAGCTATATGTCGGCAGCGAGCAGGCTCCGACCCCGGTGATCCGCTACGACCTCCAGCAGCCCTGAATTTCCCGATTCGCAACGCAGCAAGCCGGACGGCCTTGATGCTTTTTACCTCATTGTTTATATGGCTTTTAATCGTATTTGACTGTCTATTTATTTTTGATATCATTTACATATCAACAAACGAGGTCCACCATGAAAGAAAACCCTCTGAAATCACTGCACGGCATCACATTCCTGATCCTCAGCCTCTTGGCCATCGCAGTTTGCGCTTATGGATTCTTCATCGGAGCCCAGGCGCATGATCCGCTCATCGCCTTCATGTCTTTATTGGGCTTAGTCATTTTTTCCTTTCTGCTGGCCGGCCTGTACATGGTGGAACCTAATCAAGCCGCCGTGCTCAGCCTGTTCGGCAAGTACGTGGGGACCGTGAAAGAGCAAGGCCTGCGCTGGAACAATCCCTTTTACAGCAAAAAGAAAATCTCGCTGCGCACGCGCAACTTCGAATCCGGCAAGCTGAAAGTCAACGATCTGGAGGGCAGTCCGATTGAAATCGCGGCCGTCGTGGTCTGGAATGTCGTCGATTCGGCAGAAGCGGTATTCAACGTTGATGATTACGAAAGCTTCGTGCACATCCAGTCCGAAGCCGCACTGCGCGCCATGGCCACCTCTTATCCGTATGACCAGCATGAAGAGGGCAAGATTTCCCTGCGCAGCCATGCCGGCGAAATTGCCAAACACCTGACCGAGGAAATCCAGGAGCGTCTGGCCGAGGCCGGCGTGCGCGTCATCGAAGCACGCATCAGCCACCTGGCCTATGCCCCGGAAATCGCCCAGGCTATGCTGCAGCGCCAGCAGGCCAGCGCCATCATCGCCGCCCGCACCCGCATCGTCGAAGGCGCGGTCAGCATGGTCGAAATGGCCCTGAGCGAACTGTCGAAACGCAATGTCGTCGACCTTGACCCGGAACGCCGTGCGGCCATGGTCAGCAATCTGCTGGTGGTACTGTGCGGCGAACGCGGCACCCAGCCCATCGTCAATACCGGTTCGATTTACTGATTCCGTTGCGATGACCGCAAAAAAAGCCTTTCCGCTTCGCATCAACGCCCGGGTGCTGGAAGCCGTCCAGCACTGGGCCGATGACGATCTGCGCTCGCTGAATGCGCAGATCGAGTATGTGTTGCGCGAGGCACTACGCAAGGCCGACCGCCTACCAGCAGCAAGAATCGACGAGGACGACCGCAATGAACGATAACCGCAAATCATTCACCCTTTCACCCATCGGCGCGTCAGCCAAGTGGTTCTTTGCCGTATTGACACTGCTTCCAATCCTGATTGTCGCTTTCATCTGGTGGGGCCATCCTGATGAATTCAGCGAGATGCCGCTCTGGCTAATGGGCCTGCTGCTCGGCATCGGCCCCGCAATTCTGATTGCCGCCGCCATGGGCGTCAGGAATCCCCAAGCCAAACTGGGCAAGGATGGACTGTCGATCAAGGTCAGCTTCATCGATAAGCAATGGGCAATCAGTACCATCGATCGCGCCAATGCAGCACTGGTCAATCTGGAATCCCGGCAGGAGCTACGGCCGAAATGGAAACTGTGGGGGGCGGCTATGCCCGGTCTGAGCTCGGGCCTGTTTAAACTCTACGATGGCCGTAAAGCGCACGTCTACATCACCGACCGCAGAAAAGTCGTCTATCTGCCTACCCAAAGTGGTCCGGTTTTATTAAGCTTGGAGCGACCGAGGGAATTCCTCGACACTTTGCAGGCCCTGTAATGCTG
>NZ_JBIKSE010000112.1:0-3235 GCF_044348765.1 Arenimonas sp. | reverse complement strand
ATCAAGAAGCTGGAAGGTGTTTTTCATTAGAGAACTAAACTTACCCCTGAAAGCTATCCCCTCAAGTTAGGACACCGATTTCAGTGAGCAAGGTGCAGCCACCCGAAGATCCACTAGCCGATTTGATTTTCGCTCTAGATATCAAAGATGCCGGCGGAGCAAGAACTAAAGAGGATATCTTTATTGGTCCATCACAATGGATGCCCCACGGACGAGTCTTCGGCGGTCAAGTGCTGGCGCAATGCCACGTGGCTGCAACCAGAACCGTCGACCCCGAGCGAGTGCTTCACTCACTGCACGGATACTTCTTGCGACCAGGAGATATCGATCTTCCAATTACCTTTTCAGTGGATCGGCTAAGGGACGGAAGATCGTTTTCGACAAGAAGAGTTCAGGCTTACCAAAAAGGTGAGCCAATCTTTTCCATGATTGCCTCTTTTCAGTCTGAGAACCCAGGACTGACGCATCACGAACAAATGCCTGAGGGAATGACTCAGCCAGAAGATCTTCCCTCGGCTGCAGAAGTTCTTGGAGCAATTCCACATCCAGTTGCACAGTACTGGGCTAAAGCTAGACCGTTCGATTTACGACATGTTCAATCGCCTATCTACTTCGAAGTAAAGGGTGAAGCAGTTGCCCATCAAGCAGTTTGGCTGAAAGCCATTGGAACCTTGCCAGCGTCACAGACCCTGCACCAAGCAGCACTTGCCTACGCATCAGATTTCACACTTCTAGAAAGCATTTACCGCCGGCACAAAATCTCTTGGGCTAAACCAGGACTAAAAACCGCGAGCCTAGATCACGCGATGTGGTTTCATGCTCCAGCAAAAGTGGATGACTGGATGCTCTACGTTCAAGAATCCCCAGCAGCTCAAAACAGCCGCGGCTTAGCAATTGGCAAGATTTTCAGCAGGGACGGAGTCCTACTGGCAACGGTTGCTCAGGAAGGTATGGTCCGAGTTCCTGATGGACCGATTTCTAGTCTCTTGTCAGTCTTCGGTAGGTAGAACGATGAGGCTTGGCAGCCTCAGGGCCTAGGCGCTCAATCTTGTTTGCTTCATAAGAATCGAAGTTTCCTTCGAACCAGTACCAATTATCTGGATCAGCATCGGTGCCCTCGTAGGCCAAGATGTGAGTTGCAACTCGGTCCAAGAACCAACGATCGTGTGTAATCACCACAGCGCAGCCCGGAAATTCCAGAAGAGCATTCTCTAAAGAACCTAGTGTTTCAACATCTAGGTCGTTAGTTGGCTCATCAAGAAGAAGAAGGTTTCCACCCTGCTTCAATGTCAGCGCAAGGTTCAAACGGTTTCTCTCACCACCGGAAAGCACTCCAGCAGGTTTTTGCTGATCTGGTCCCTTGAAACCAAATGCTGCAACATACGCTCGAGATGGCATTTCTACTTGACCAACCTGGATGTAATCAAGTCCTCCAGAAACTACTTCCCAGAGGCTCTTGTCAGGATCAATACCGGAACGAGACTGATCAACGTATGAGATCTTCACGGTCTCGCCAATTTTGAGTTCGCCACCGTCGAGTTTTTCTTCGCCCATGATCATCTTGAACAACGTTGACTTACCAACACCGTTGGGTCCGATAACTCCGACAATTCCATTTCTAGGAAGCGTGAAGGAAAGATCGGAAATGAGTGTCCGGTCGCCAAATTTTTTGACCAGTGACTTGGCTTCCAAGACAATGTTTCCAAGCCTTGGGCCAGGTGGAATTTGAATCTCTTCAAAATCTAGTTTTCTAGTCTTGTCGGCTTCCGATGCCATTTCCTCATACCTTGCAAGACGAGCCTTGGATTTGGTCTGTCTTGCCTTTGAGGAAGATCTGACCCATTCGAGTTCATCGGAGAGGCGCTTGGCCAACTTCGCATCTTTTTTGCCAGCGACTTCTAAACGTTCCTGTTTTTTCTCAAGGTAGGTCGAGTAGTTACCCTCGTATGGGTAGGCCCTGCCTCGATCGAGCTCGAGGATCCACTGCGCAACGTTGTCTAGGAAGTACCTATCGTGCGTTACAGCTAGCACCGCACCTGGATACTTAGCCAAGTGCTGCTCAAGCCAAAGCACACTCTCTGCGTCCAAGTGGTTAGTTGGCTCATCGAGAAGTAATAGGTCAGGTTTTTCAAGAAGTAATTTACAAAGTGCCACTCGACGCTTTTCTCCTCCAGAAAGATTTGCTACCGGAGTATCACCTGGAGGACAGCGCAGTGCATCCATTGCTTGTTCGAGTTGTGAATCTAAATCCCACGCATCTAGATGGTCAATTTGTTCCTGAAGAACACCCATCTCCTCTAAAAGAGTGTCGTAGTCAGCATCCGGGTTGGCAAGCTCCGCGGAGATTTCATTGAATCGATCAAGCTTGGCCTTGGTTTGATGGACTGCCTCTTCAACGTTTCCAAGAACTGTTTTTTCCTCATTTAGCTTGGGCTCCTGCATCAAGATGCCAACAGTAAAACCTTCGCTCAATCGGGCCTCGCCGTTGGAGGGTGTATCGAGTCCAGCCATAATCTTCAGCACTGAGGATTTACCAGAACCGTTTGGGCCAACCACGCCAATTTTGGCTCCCGGAAGAAACGCCAGTGTCACGTCATCGAGGATGAGCTTGTCGCCATGTGCCTTGCGGGCTTTTATCATCTGGTAAATAAACTCGGCCATTAGTTTTCCTCATTCGTCGGTGTCAAAAAAATGACACCCTCTCTGCTCAAGCGTGCTGTAGATAAGTTTATCCGACAATGATTGGTCCTTCTTAGAAGGCCTCGTCTCATATACACATTGAGCAGAGAGGGTCTCTTACGACTAGGCGCTTAGGGGGAAGATGCCCAGCCGAGTCTTAGTTATCGACTTTTTGCTCCAACAAGTGCGCTTTCAGAATCCAGCTCGTTTTCCTCAGGCTCGTCATCCTCCGGGTCTTCGCGGACTAAGACAGTTCGAGAAAACTGTGTAGTCCCCCAAACTAGATCGTGGCCTAGGCAATCGGCTTCGATCTCAACAGATGTGCCGCTACGCTCTCCGTTATCCCAATCGCGGACCTTTAGCCGTCCGGAAACCACAATGCGATCTCCCTTGGAGATAGAGGATGCGCTGTTTATTGCTAGCTGCCTGAATGAGTTGATGGTGAACCAGTTGGTTTCCCCATCGACCCAGATCTTCTTTGTTCTATCGAAGCGACGCTTAGAGGAAGCTAATCGAAATGAGGTGATTGGCAAACCCTCTTGAGTGACTAGGTGCC
>NZ_JBIKSE010000078.1:0-3253 GCF_044348765.1 Arenimonas sp. | reverse complement strand
AGGAATTTGGCAATTGGGGAGGCCATGCCCTCGCGGCCTTTGGCCAGATCTTCAATCTTCAACCAGGCCAGACCTTTGGCCCCGTATTTGGCGCAATAGGCGCCGAGATCATCGATCTGTTTGCGCGACAATGCCGCACCGCCAGGAACACGCAGGACTGCCACGCGGCCTTCGGCATGGTTGGCCCAATCGGTGAACACCTTGAATTCGGAGTTTTTGACCAGTTCGGCCACGTCCACCAATTCCAATGCGATACGCAGATCCGGCTTGTCGGAGCCGTATCGGCGCATGGCTTCGGCATAGGTCAAGCGCGGAAACGGATCGGCCAGTGCTACGCCCTGCACTTCCTTGAAGATGGCACGAATCATGCCTTCGACGAAATCCTGGATATCCTGCTCGGTGATGAACGCGAACTCCATGTCGAGCTGGGTGAATTCAGGCTGACGGTCGGCACGCAGATCTTCATCGCGGAAACAACGGGCAATCTGGTAATAACGGTCCATACCGGCCATCATCAGCAGCTGTTTGAACAGCTGCGGCGACTGCGGCAGCGCGAAGAACTCGCCCGGATGCACGCGACTCGGCACCAGATAGTCACGGGCGCCTTCCGGCGTGGCCTTGGTCAGGATCGGCGTTTCGATGTCCTGGAAACCGGCGGCATCCAGATAGCGGCGCAGGGCCTGCACCAGCGCGGTGCGCTTGCGCATGGTTTTTTGCATTTCCGGGCGACGCAGGTCGAGGTAGCGGTAACGCAAACGGATGTCTTCGCCGGGATTTTCATGGTTGTAGAATGGCAGACTGGCCGAAGCGTTCAGGATGTCGATGCGTTCGGCCAGCACCTCGATGCTGCCGGTGGCGAGTTTGCTGTTGACGCTGTGGCGCGCGCGGACGCTGCCGGTGACCCGCAGGCAGTATTCGTAACCGACCTTTTCGGCATCGGCGAAGGCCGGGTTATCCGGTTCAGCCACCACCTGAACGATGCCCTGATGATCGCGCAGATCGATGAAGCAGACGCCACCCAGGTTCCGGGACACATCGGCCCAGCCGCACAGGGTGACGGTTTGACCGATATGGGATTCGTTGATTTGACCGCAGTAATGGCTACGCATGGGGCTTGGGGCTCTTGGGCTGTCTTGAACCCGTTATTTTAAGGGACAGGCGGGCGCTGTGCGCGCTTTTCAGGTCTTTTTTAACGGCAGACAGCTATCCTCTTGGCGGCTAAACCCGTTCTGGGTTCCCAAGCGGCGCTCAATAAAAAACCGCGGCATCGACCGGGGTCATTCTGCTTTGGGCGCTGCGGCAGGCGCATCAGCCAGATTCTTCTTTTTATCACCGTCTTTTTTGAAGTCAGTTTCGTACCAACCGGAGCCGGCAAGGCGGAAGCTGGGAGCGGTGACCTGACGTGAAACCGTGGCTTTGCCACAGGACAGGCATTGCGTCGGATCGGGATCAGCGATTTTCTGCAAGCGCTCGAAACGGTGGCCGCAGTCGGAACAGGCGAAATCATAGAGAGGCATAAGGGCACCGGATATCGTGATGGTCCGCTGTAGTTCGGGGCAGTTCAGCGGTTTTCAAGCGTGGCATAGGCTTCCAGCCAACGGGCTTCGGTCTCGGCTCGCTCACTCTCAAGCTTCTGCTGCTGTTGTCCCAGTTGCAGCAGCACAGCGCCGCCATCGGACTGATACAGCTCGGGCCGGACCATCTCTTCCTGGATATGGATCAATTGCGAATCCAGTTCCGCCAGACGGGCTTCCAGCGTCTCGACCTGCTTCTGCAGCTTGCCGAGCTCGCCCGCAGACTTCGGCGAAACCTGTGGCTTGACCGCCTCTGCTTTGGCCTCGCTGCGCACCTTGCTGGCGGCCTGATCGGCCTTGTTGCCGCGAGCCTTGAGCCAGATGGCATATTCATCAAGATCGCCGTTGAACGGATCGACGCGGCCGTCGGCTACGCGCCAGAAGGTCTCACTGACCAAACCGATCAAATGGCGATCATGCGATACCAGCACGATGGCACCTTCGAAATCACTGAGCGCTTCGGCCAAGGCTTCGCGCATGTCGATGTCAAGGTGATTGGTCGGTTCATCGAGCAGCAGCACGTTCGGCTGTTGGTAGGCGATCAGCGCCAACGCCAGCCGGGCACGCTCACCTCCGGAGAAACCGTCCACCGATTCAAAGGCACGGTCGCCGACGAAATACCACTGCCCCAGAAAGTTGCGCAGGACCTGTTCACCGGCCTCGGGGGCGATTTCCTTCAGGTGCCAGATCGGACTCTGGCCTTCGGTCAGGCTTTCCACGGTGTGCTGGGCAAAATACCCGATACGCAGATCGGGATGCGCCACGCGCTCGCCAGCCAGCAGCGACAGCTCACCGACCAGGGTCTTGACCAGCGTGGATTTACCGGCGCCGTTCGGTCCAAGCAATCCGACGCGATCGCCGGCCTCCAGGCCGAAGCCGACCTGATCGAGGATTTTGCTGCGGCCATAACCGCAATCGGCCTGATTCAGACGGATCAGGGAATGCGGCAGCTTGGCCGGTTGTCCGAACTGGATGTGCATGGCGCGCTCGGCACGCACGGCCTCGGTACCGGCCAGTTTGGCCAGACGCTTCATGCGAGACTGCGCCTGCTTGGCCTTGCTGGCCTTGGCCTTGAAGCGGTCAATGAACTTCTGCAGATGTTCGCGTTCGGCCTGCTCCTTCTCAAAGCTGATCTGCTGCAGGCGCAGATGTTCGGCACGCTGGCGCTCGAAACTGGTGTAATCGCCGCTATACAGCTTGGCCTTGCCCTCGTTGAGATGCAGGGTATGCGTACAGACGCCGTCGAGGAATTCGCGGTCATGTGAAATCAGCATGATGGTGCCCGGATAACGCAACAGCCACTGCTCGAGCCAGAGCACGGCATCGAGATCAAGATGGTTGGTCGGCTCGTCGAGCAACAGCAGATCCGAGGGCTTCATCAGCGCACGCGCCAGATTCAGGCGCACGCGCCAGCCACCAGAGAAGTCTGAAACCGGCCGTAGATGACTCTCGGCACCGAAGCCCAGACCATGCAGCAGCTTGCCGGCACGCGCCGGTGCATCGTAACCATTCAATTCATCGAGCTTCTGGTGCGCTTCCGCGACGGCATCATAATCTTCGGCATCCATGGCGGCAGCTTCGGCACGGATGACATCGAACACGTCCTGGTCGCCGCTGAGCACGAAATCCAGCGCCGAGTCCGGCAGGGAGGGGGTTTCCTGGGCAACGCTGGCAATACG
>NZ_JBIKSE010000077.1:0-3283 GCF_044348765.1 Arenimonas sp. | reverse complement strand
GTTCTTGCCCGCGAAGAACTGGATATCGTCGATTAGCAATGCATCAACCTGCTGGAATTGTTTCTTGAACTGCGCCATGGTCTTGTCGGCCAAAGCTTTCATCATGGCGTTGAAAAACTGCTCCGAACGCAGGTACAGCACGCGCATGCCCGGGTTGTGGGCGCGCATGAAATTGCCAGCGGCATACATCAGGTGGGTTTTGCCCAGGCCCGTGCTTCCGTAAAGCAGCAGTGGGTTGTAGGCCTTTCCGGGATTCTTGGCGACCTGCAGAGCCATGGCATGGCCCATTTGGTTGCATTTACCCACCACGAAATTATCGAAGGTGTAGTGGCTATCGACATTACCCTGAAAATCGGTTTCAGCGGCCTTTTTGGCAACGTTTTTGACCGGAGCTGCCGCTTTCGAACTGGATCCGACCTGGATGCGCACCGCCAGTTCGGCGCCGGAATAATGTTTGGCCAGTTCTTGGATGCGCGACAGGTAATGTTCACGTACTTGATCGACCACAAAGGCGTTCGGTGCCAGCAACTGCAACTCATCATTGTTCCGGCTGGCCTGAAGGGGCTTCAGCCAGGTGTGGACATCTTCCGCCGGATATTCCTGCTCCAGGCGCTGCAAACATTGCGACCAAACGTTCATGCGGGCTTAAATCTTCTGTGGATAACTCACTCGGTTGACCAGTCTAGCCTGTTGTCTCGGGTTCTGCCAAGCCTTGTGTCACTTGACGGCAAGCCCGTGAAGGCGTTATACTTTCCAGTTCACTACACCCCCTTTTTGAACGAGGTGCCGTCATGGCCACCAAACGCACGTACCAACCCAGCAATATCAAGCGCAAGCGCGACCACGGTTTTCGTGCCCGCATGAAAACCGCCGATGGCCGCAAGGTTTTGGCCCGTCGCCGCGCCAAGGGCCGCGCCCGCCTCTGCGTCTAATGCTCCGGCAGCCTCTGGGCTGCCTCTGGCCATGGCCGATCCGTCGCCACAGCCGTTTCCGAAATCCGCACGTCTGCGTGCCGCGCCTGAGTTCCAAGCCGTATTCAAAACGGGCTTGAAGCACTCGGGCGTATTTTTTCGTCTGCATTTCCTGCCGGGAAGCGCCTCGGCCCGCTTGGGTCTGGCCGTGCCGAAGAAAGCGGTGCCGCTTTCGGTTACCCGCAACCGACTCAAGCGCCTGTGCCGCGAAGCCTTCCGAGGCACTGTAAAAACTCCGGGCGATTATGTCTTGGTGGCATATACTCGCGCCCGGGAGGCCACCAATGCCGAGGTCCGCGCGGACCTCGGCCGTTTGTTTTCAGCGATGATGCCGAGCGAAACCCTGTAAAACAGGCGCACGGCACCCAAACACAGTAAAATTGACCACTTGCCCTGCCGCTTGCTGAAATCACCCATGAATCAAACACGCACCTTTCTTCTGATCGCCTGGTTGGCGGTCGCTTTTCTATTGTTCCAGCAGTGGCAAGCCCCCATGCCAATGCCGCAAGCACCGGCCGTCAATGCCCCCGCCGTCTCTGCGCCATCGCCGACTGCCGTCGGTGCGTTGCCGGCACTGCCCGCCGCGCCCATAAATGGCGCACCGGCCTTACCGGTTGCCGCTACCGCAAGCGCCGCACAAACCGTGGAAATTGTCTCCGATGTGTATCGCCTAACCGTGGATTTGAAGGGCGTCAGCATCGTCCGTGCCGAATTGTTGACCTACCCGAAAGAAAAAAAAGCCGGAAGCGATAACGTCTTGCTCCTGGATAACAGCAGCACCCATTTCTTCATTGCCGAATCCGGATGGCTCACCCGCACACATGCCTCCGAACCGAACCATAATGCCTTATTCACCACCGCAGATGGACAGCGCCGTTACCAATTGAGGCCGGGCCAGGACAGCTTGTCGGTACCCTTCGTCTGGACCGATGCCAGCGGCATCAGTCTGACTAAAACCCTGGTGTTGCAGCGCGGCAAGTTCGAGATCGCCCTGCAACAGACCCTGCGCAACACCGGCCCCGCGCCGTGGTCGGGCTTTGCCTATGAACAACTCAAGCGTATCCCGCCGCCGCCGCCGCCGAAACATGCCGGTTTCACCGATCCGGAGTCTTTCAGCTTCATCGGTTCGGCCTGGTACGGCGAGCCCGACAAATACGAAAAAATCAGTTTTGCGGATTATTATGATGACGGCACCATCCAGAGCCCGAACAAGCCCATCACCGATGGCTGGTTCGGCATGCTCGAACATCATTTCGTATCAGTCTGGTTGCCGGCCAAAGGCGATACCCAGACCTATTCCATAGCCACCGAGGGCCCGTTGTCACAGGCCTATTATCTGGTGCGCGGCATTTCCGGCGAAACCGTACTGGCGCCTGGTGCCAGCCACAGCCGAGAAGACCGCCTGTGGGTCGGCCCGAAAGCGCAGAAAGCGATGAATGCCGTGCACCCGACCCTTGACCTCAGCGTGGATTACGGCATTTTCAGTTTCCTTGCGCAGCCACTGTTCTGGCTGTTATCCAAACTGCATGATCTGCTCGGCAACTGGGGCTGGGCCATCATCGCTATCGTCATCGTGCTGAAGGCCCTGTTGTTCCCGTTGTCGGCCAAACAGTATCAGAGCATGGCCCGAATGCGCGCCATCCAGCCGCGCATCGAGGCGTTGAAAGAACGCTACGGCGACGACCGCCAGAAATTCGCGGTCGCGCAGATGGAGCTGTATAAGAAGGAAAAAATCAATCCGGCCGCCGGCTGTCTGCCGATGCTGATTCCGATCCCGATTTTCCTGGCGCTCTACTGGGTGCTGGTGGAATCAGTCGAGCTGCGGCAGGCGCCGTGGATCGGCTGGATCCAGAACCTGACCGACGCCGATCCGTATTTCATCCTGCCGGCACTGAATCTGATCGTCATGTTCCTGACCCAGAAGCTGACGCCGATGCCAGGCATGGATCCGCTGCAGAAGAAGATGATGACCTTCATGCCGCTGATCTTCGGCGTGATGATGGCCTTCTTCCCGTCCGGCCTGGTGCTGTACTGGGTGACCAACGGTCTGCTCGGTCTGGCCCAGCAGTGGTGGATGACCAAGAAATACGGCACGCACGGTCACCATCCCGCGCCGGCGAAATAATCCGGCGCGTGCGATGACGGCCACGACCGACACCATCGCCGCGCTCGCCACCGCGTTCGGTCCGGCCGGCGTCGGCATTGTCCGGGTGTCCGGGCCGGAGGCGCGCGCCATCGGCGAACGTCTGTGCGGACAAAGCTTGAAGCCGCGCCATGCACTGCACGCGCATCTGCGCGATGGCGACGGCGAG
>NZ_JBIKSE010000076.1:0-3298 GCF_044348765.1 Arenimonas sp. | reverse complement strand
CCAGCTTGATCGAGCGCGCAGCGGGGCCCTCCCCGATCATGATGTCGATCTGGAAGTCTTCCATGGCCGGATACAGCACTTCCTCGATGACCGGCGACAGCCGGTGGATTTCGTCGATGAACAGTACATCGTTTGGCTGGAGATTGGTCAGGATGGCCGCCAAATCGCCGGCGCGCTCGATGACCGGGCCGGAGGTCTGCCGGACCGAGACGCCCATTTCATTGGCGATGACATGGCTCAGGGTGGTTTTACCGAGCCCCGGGGGTCCAAAAATCAGCACATGATCGAGGGCTTCGCTGCGCCGGCGGGCGGCTTCGATATAGATGGTCATCTGCTCGCGCACGGCGGTCTGGCCGAGATATTCGTCCAGCTTCTTTGGGCGGATGCTGGCTTCGATCAGCTCATCCTCCCGGTTTGCGGCACCGCTGACTACGCGCAGTTCATCCATTGACGGCCACCTTTTCCGTGAGACCCGATTCCAGCATCTAAATTACCACTTTCGTGCCCAGCTCCACCAGCCGTTCGCCCGGAATGCCGAAGAATTCAGTGGCTGGCGTGGCGTTACGGGACATGAACAGGAACAGCTTGTCGCGCCACAGTGCCATGCCCTGGTCGGCCTTGGCGATCAGGGCTTCGCGGCTGGCGAAATAGGTGGTGTCCATGGGATCCAGAACCAGACCGGCCGCTTTCATCAGCGCCAAGGTCTTCGGAACATCGGGATCTTCCATATAGCCATAGCGGAAGTTCAGCCGATAGAAGCCTGAGCCCAGGTCCAGCATCGAGTAACGCTCTTCCTGATCGGCGCGCGGCACGCTCAGGGTTTCAACACTCAGCAAAATATTTTGGGTGTGCAACACCTTATTGTGCTTCAAGTTATGCAACAGCGAGGGTGGCAGGTAATCGTTGGATGGGGTCATGAAGATGGCGGTTCCCGGCACCCTGACCGGGGGGTCGACCTGCACGCTCTTGATGAAGTGCTCAATACGCAGGCTCTCGCGGTTGATTTGTCCACGTACCAGATCGCGACCATGGCGCCAGGTGCGCATGATGGTGAACACCATCAGACCCAGCAGGACCGGAACCCAGGCGCCATTGAGGAACTTAATGGCATTAGCGGAAAACAAGGCGATATCGATAATCAGAAAGCTGAGGCCGAAGAACCAAATCACCGGCGCTTTCAAACGCCAGCCCTGAGATGCCAGAATAATCATCAAGAAGGTGTCGATCAGCATGCTGCCGGTCACCGATACGCCATAAGCGGCAGCCATGGACGAGGAATCTTTAAAGCCGATGACCAGCATGATGACGGTAAAGAACAGGATGTAGTTGACCCAGGGCACGTAAATCTGGCCAATGGTATGCACAGAGGTGTGTTTCAACTGCAGGCGCGGCAAGTAGCCCAGCTGAATCGCTTGCCGGGCCAATGAAAATGCCCCGGAAATCACGGCTTGCGAAGCGATGACGGCGGCCAAGGTGGCCAGCACAATCATCGGAATCAACAGGGCCGGGGGCACCATGCTGAAGAACGGATTGCTGGTCGCGGCCGGGTTTTCCAAAATCAAGGCGCCCTGGCCGAAATAATTCAGCACCAAGGACGGCAATACCACCAGCATCCAGGCATTACGAATCGGCATCCGGCCAAAATGCCCCATGTCGGCATACAAGGCTTCACCCCCGGTCACGCACAGCACTACTGCACCCAGAAGCAGCCAGGCGCCTACGCCATTTTCAATGAAAAAGCTGATGCCATACATGGGGTTCAGCGCCAGCAGGATGCCGGGGTTTTTCACGATCTGCAGCAGACCCAGCAAGGCGATGCAAAAAAACCAAACCAGCATGACAGGGCCGAAAATACGGCCGACTTTTTCAGTACCGAAACGCTGGCATGAAAATAAGATGACCAAAATCACCAAGGCCGCCGGTATGACGAAAGCTTCCAGCCCCGGCGCAATCACTTTCATGCCTTCAACCGCTGACAGTACCGTCATCGCCGGCGTAATCACGGCATCGCCAAAGAAAAAAGCAGTGCCCATAATGCCCAAAATACCGATACCGTAGGTCAGTGGCGAAGCAATCGGTAAGGCGCGCATCACCACCGTCATCAGCGATAAAATACCGCCCTCGCCGCGGTTATCGGCGCGGGTGATGATCATCACATACTTCAAGGTGACCACCAGGAGCATGGCCCAGAACACCAACGACAAAATACCGAGCACATTGGCTTGGTTGGCGACCAGGCCGTAGTGTTCGCCGAACGCTTCTTTTAGGGTATACAGCGGACTGGTGCCGATGTCGCCAAAGACAACGCCAACCGCACCGACCATCAATGCATTCTTCGGGGTTTTTCCATGCGCATGTGCAGTGCTTGACATATTAAGACCTCAAGGCAGACTTCAGGGCGGCGCGGATGATGTCCTCGGCACTGTCGGTGGACTTGGCGTCTCTCACCATGCGTGAAATCTCGGCGGGCTTGTAGCCCAGTTGCTGCAGCGCGATACTGGCTTCGCCGATGGCATCGGCCGGCATGGCGCCTGATCCAGCCGCTGGCAGCGGTAGACTCTGGCTGCGCTCACGCAGTTCGACGATCATGCGTTCGGCGGTTTTCTTGCCGATACCGGGAATCTTGGTCAGTGCCGCGACGTCGCCAGTCTGCAGCATGCGGGTGAATTCACCGACACTGCTACCCGAAAGCACCGCCAACGCGATCTTGGCACCGATGCCGGAAACCTTCTGGACATCACGAAACAAACGGCGCTCGGCTTCGGTGGCAAAACCATAGAGGGCCACGGCATCCTCGCGCACGGCGTAGTGCGTGACCAGGGTGACCGCTTCGCCGGCGCCCGGAAGCTCATAGTAAGTCGACATCGGCACTTCCAGCTCGTAACCGACGCCGCCGACTTCGAGCAGAATCCAAGGCGCCTGTTTGCTGACAAGGGTACCGCGTAATCGTCCGATCATTTCCGGCTCCAGACCTGCCGCGCAGAGATGCCGATGCGGTTGGCGGTGGCACGCACGTTGGCGTGGGTAACGGCGACCGCCAGGGCATCGGCGGCATCGGCCTGTATTTTACCATTGAGATTGAGCAGCACGCCCATCATGTGCTGGACTTGCACCTTGTCGGCACCGCCCTTGCCGACCACCGCCAGCTTGATTTCCTTGGCGGCGTACTCGTGGATCGGCAGATTGCGCAATACCGCAGCGCACATGGCGGCGCCGCGTGCCTGGCCGAGCTTGAGTGCGGAATCGGGATTGCGTGCCATGAATACCTTCTCGATGGCGACTTCCTGCGGTTGGAACC
>NZ_JBIKSE010000016.1:0-36160 GCF_044348765.1 Arenimonas sp. | reverse complement strand
GAGCTGCGTATCCGTCACAATGGCAAGGCCTTCAAAACCTACAAAGCGGTGCCGCAGGAGCAACGTCTGCAGCGTATTGCCCAGGTTCTGGGTGAGGCTTTTGCCGGACAATGCCTTGACGTGTCGGCAGAGCATCCGGATATGCTCTTGAGTGGCTGGGTCGGACTTCCGACCGCGGCACGCTCGAGCCCGGATCAGCAGTATTTTTTCGTCAATGGCCGTGCTGTGCGTGACAAGACCGTGGCGCATGCGGTCAAACAGGCCTATGCCGATGTGCTGTATCACGGCCGTTACCCGGCTTTTGTGCTTTTTCTGGATATCGATCCGGCGCGCGTGGATGTCAACGTGCATCCGGCCAAGCATGAAGTACGTTTCCGTGATGGCCGCAGTATTCATGATTTCATTTTCCGCAGTCTGCATCGGCTGATGGCCGATACCCGCGCCGGTGCCATGCAGCAAGAACCTGCAATGCCCGCAAACCAAGGTCAGTCCACGCCTTATATGCCGCCTGCTCAGGGGGCGATATCCTTGCCGGTCCATGAGCAGTTGACCCATTACCGCACTTTATACGGTCATTCCGAATCCTCGTTCCAATCCGAGCCCATGTCGGAACCCAATCCGGAGCGCGCGCCACCGCTCGGTTACGCGCTGGCACAATTGCATGGCGTATTCATTCTGGCGCAGAACGACGCCGGTCTGGTCTTGGTGGACATGCATGCCGCACATGAACGCATCACCTACGAGCAATTGAAAGCCGCCCAAGGCGATGGCGGTATCCGAAGTCAGCCCCTGTTGGTTCCGGTATCGGTGCCCCTGAGCGAAAACGAGGCTATCGCCAGCGAAAGCCTGGCTACGCCGCTGCAGGCATTGGGTTTCGATGTCGTGCGCACCGGACCCCAGTCTGTCAGCGTCCGGGCTGTGCCTTCGCTGCTGGCCGATGTCGATGCCCGCCAGTTGTTCCTTGACGTGCTTTCCGAATTTCGCGAATATGGCGCATCACGCCGGCTTCAGGAAGCGCAGAACGAGCTGCTGTCGACCATGGCCTGTCATGGTTCCGTGCGCGCCAACCGCCGTCTGAGCGTGCCGGAAATGAATGCCCTGCTGCGTGCCATGGAAGCGACCGAGCGTTCCGGGCAGTGTAACCACGGCCGGCCGACCTGGGTTCAACTGAGCCGATCCGAATTAGACCGTTTATTCCTGAGGGGACGATGATGCGTGCATTCACCATAGTGCTAGCCGCGCTGTTGCTGGCCGGTTGCCAGCAGGGTCCGAGTCCGGAGCAGTTGGCTGGGCAGAAATCCGAGAAAATGAAACATTACAGCGATATCCTGCAGTGGCGCACGGAGCGCATTGAACGATTGACCAAACCTGACGGCTGGCTGTCCTTGGTCGGGATGCATTGGTTGCCGAAATCGGGTGTCACCCAGGTCGGTTCCGGTGAAATCAACGGGACGCGGCTTACCGTCGGTCCGGATAAGCTTGGTTTGATTGCCGTCGAAGAAGGCAATCAAGTCTGGCTAGAACCGGAAAGTGGCGTTGCACTCACTATTGATGGTCTGCCAGTCGCGGGTCGGACCAAACTGGTAGCGGATTCCCAGGGTACGGCTACCGTGGTCGGATTCAATGATGGCAAGGCCAGTTTCATCGTCATCGAGCGGGGCGGCAAGCTTGCACTGCGCGTTCGCGATGCCGAGGCCGCGACCCGGATCAAGTTCACCGGAATCGACTATTTTCCCGTGGATAAAGGTTTCCGGTACACCGCAACATTCACCCCGCATGATGCCGGGCGCACCATCGATATCGTCAATGTTATCGGCATGGTCGAACCGATGATGAATCCGGGCACAGTCACCTTCAGTACTGGGAAAAAAACTTTCACTCTGGAGGCCATCGACGAAGGTGATCAGCGCTTGTTTCTGGTGTTCGCCGACCGTACCTCAGGCAAGGAAAGCTATGCCGCGGCCCGTTTTCTGTATGCCGAGTATCCGGGCGCCGATGGCAAAACCGTGGTCGATTTCAATAAAGCGTATAACCCTCCCTGTGCCTATACCCCGTTTTCGACCTGTCCGATGCCACCACCGGAAAACCGGATGGACATGGCGGTAACGGCCGGTGAGAAAAAGCCGCGTAAAATCGCGCCATGATGAAATCTAAGGCTTGGCTTGTGGTTTGCTGCTTGGCGACTGGTTGCGCCTCGGGGACGCCGAGCACGCCGGCGATCTGGAAGGTCAGTGATGCCGATAACAGCGTCTATCTCCTCGGATCCTTCCATGCATTGAAAGCCCAAGACTACCCGCTGTCCGCCCCTGTGTTGAGCGCCTATGCCGATGCCGAACGGCTGGCCTTTGAGATTGCTCCTAACGAATTGCAGTCACCCGATCTTCCGGCAAAAATGCAACAGGCAGCCCAGTTGCCACCTGGACTGAATCTTGAGGAATTATTGCCGCAGGCAGTCTGGCAGCAATTGCAAATGTGGAGCCGCAGTAATCCTGCATTCCCGATCGCCAGTCTGAACCGACTGGAGCCTTGGTATGTGGCGATACTCGTGGTCAATACACAGGCGATGACCCAGGGTTTCGAATCCGGCTTGGGCGTTGATCAGCATTTCATGAATGCCGCAAAACCGGCAGCCAAGCCAAGTATCGGCCTTGAAAAGGTCGCTCAGCAGATTGCTTTGTTCGACGGCATGCCGGCGCAGGCCCAGCAACAGTTGCTAGAGGAAGCTCTGGATGCCAATACAGCGGACAACGCGCATGACCTGGAGAGGCTCCGGTATTTGTGGAAGACCGGCGATGTCGACGGTCTGCAGCGCGAAACGGTCGCACGCATGCGTCGTGAGTATCCTGAGCTATACCAAAGCGTAAACGTAGACCGTAACTACGCCTGGTTACCGCAGGTTCAAGCGATGCTTGATGATGAGGTGAGCGACGATACTATGGTTGTGGTCGGTGCGCTGCATTTATTGGGTGATGATGGACTCGTCCATCTGCTCCGGGAAAAGGGCTACCGTGTCGAGCGCTTGAAATAATCTCAGCGCGATACGATGTCGATGCAGTCGACCGGACACGGAGGAATGCACAGATTGCAGCCGGTACATACTTCGGCGAGCACGGTATGCATCCGTTTTGAGGCGCCGATGATGGCATCGACCGGACAGGCTTGGATGCACTTGGTACAACCGATGCATTCGGCCTCGCGGATGATTACTACGCTATTCGGTAAATACGCGCCATGCCGCGGATTGAGCGGTTTGGCCTCGACTCCGAGCAGCAATGCCAAGGCTTGGATTCCGGCGTCGCCGCCGGGTGGGCACTGGTTGATGTCGGCATGGCCGACGGCAATGGCTTCCGCATAAGGACTGCAGCCGGCATAATCGCATTGCCCGCACTGGGTCTGCGGAAGCAGACTATTGATATCGTCGGCCGTCGGCCTGTTTGCCATGCTTACTTGACCGGATGTCCGGCCTGGGCGCCGTCATCGGCATCAAGCAGGAACAGGCCGTCATCGCCGCCGGCGGACAGGATCATGCCTTCCGAGATGCCGAAACGCATTTTACGGGGCGCCAGATTGGCGATGAATACGACGTTGCGGCCGAGTAATTGTTCCGGTTCGGAGTAGCTGCCCCGAATTCCGGAAAAAATCTGACGTTGCCCGAGATCACCGGCGTCCAGTAGGAAGCGTAGCAGTTTGTCGGAGCCGTCCACGAAACCGCATTCCAGTACTTTACCGATGCGCAGGTCGATCTTGGCGAAATCATCGATGCCGATGGTGCCGGGTGCGTTTTCCACAGCAGCTGCTTTTTTGGGTTCAGCGGTCTTGGCCGGTTTGGTCTCGCCTGCGGGTGTTGCGGCGATAGTTGTATCTTTGGAGGTGTCAATCATGGCTTGAATATTCTTCGGGTCGATGCGGGTGAATAGTGGGCTATAGACGTCAATACGGTGGTTCAGCAAAGGGGTTTTGAAGTCGGCCCAGATTGCAATTGGGGAATTGAGGAAGGATTCTGCCTGCGCGGCAACTTGTGGCAGAATCGGTTTGAGTGCCAGAGCCAAAATGCGGAACAGATTCAATGCCTGCGTGCAGACCCCATGCAGAACGGCAAGTTGCTCGGGGTCTTTGGCAAGAACCCATGGTTTCTGTTCGTCGATATAACGGTTGGCGATATCGGCCAGAGCCATGGTCTGGCGCAGGGCCTGAGCGGTTTCACCCTCGAGATAACTCTGCCGGATAGCGCTGAATTCGGTTTCGAACTGTGAATAGGTGGCGGTGTCCGGAAGGCTGTCTGCCAGCATGCCATCAAAGCGGGTGCTGATGAAGCCGGCACAACGGCTGGCGATATTCACGAATTTTCCGACGACATCGGCATTGACCTTGGCCACGAAATCCTCGAGGTTGAGATCGAGGTCGGCCACGCCAGAGCCGGACTTTCCGGCGAAGTAATAGCGCAGAGCTTCCGGCTGCAGACCGGCATCGAGATAGCTGCGGGCCATCACAAAGGTTCCGCGCGATTTCGACATCTTGGCGCCATTGACGGTCAGGTAGCCGTTTACATGCAGCTTGGTCGGTGCACGGAAACCAGCGCCGTGCAGTACCGCTGGCCAGAATAAGCCATGGAAGTTGACGATGTCCTTGCCCAGAAAGTGGTGCAGCTCAGTTTCGTTGTTCGCGTTGCGGGTCGCATCCAGAAAAGCGTCGAAGTCGAGACCTTCACGCTGGCACAGCGCCTGGAAGCTCGACAAATAACCGATTGGCGCATCCAGCCAGACATAGAAGTATTTGCCGGGCGCATCGGGAATCGCAAAACCGAAGTAGGGTGCATCCCGTGAGATGTCCCAGTCGCGCAGGCCACCGTCCGCATCCAGCCATTCGCGCAATTTGGTTTTGATGCCCTCGTGGGCGATATCCCCGTGCAGCCAGTCGTTTAGGAATTGCGTGTAATCGCCGAGTTTGAAGAAATAGTGTTCAGACTCTTTCAGCACCGGCATGGCGCCCGAGACCACCGAAACCGGATCGATCAACTCGGTCGGTGCGTAGGTCGCACCGCAGTGCTCGCAGTTGTCGCCGTACTGGTCCGCGCTTTTGCAGTTCGGGCAACTGCCCTTGATGTAGCGGTCCGGCAGAAACATTTGTTTTTCCGGATCAAACATCTGGTTGATGATACGCACCGCAATGCTGCCACGTGCCTTCAGTGCGGCATACACGCGCTCGGTAAAAGCCCGATTGTGTGGCGCGTTGGTGGAGTCGTAGTGGTCGAAAACAACGCCGAAGGCCTTAAAGTCAGCCTCATGGCCGGCTTGGATGCCGGCAATGTATTGCTCCGGGCTCAATCCAGCTTTTTCAGCAGCCAACATGATCGGGGTGCCATGCGTGTCGTCGGCGCAAACGAAGTGGGCGGTGCCGCCGGCCAAGCGACGGGCACGCACCCAGATATCGGCTTGGATGTAACCGACCAGATGTCCCAAATGCAGGGGGCCATTGGCGTAGGGCAGGGCGGTGGTAACAAGCGCGGGTAGGATAGACATAATTGAATTATAGGGCTTTGGCGTATAACTGTGGCTTTCCAGTACAATAAGCTTTTGCCCCGAAATCCCCTCGTATGTCCCTCATTGAAGCCGCCATTCGCGCTGAGTTAGCCCAGATTTTCGATCCCGATACCGGACTAGACCTGGTTGCAGGCGCTAATGTGCAGGCCATCGGCGTCGACGGCCTGAACGCCGCTATCGCCCTACAATGGCGCTATCCGGCGCGCTCGGTACACTCGGTAATGATTTCGGCTATCGAATCCCGTCTGAAAAGTGCGCTCGGCGCTCAAGCGGTCGCGGTCAGCATCGACACCCGCATTCCGGCCCACAAGGTCCAAAATGATCTGTCGCCGCTGCCGGGGGTGAAGAACATCATCGCCGTAGCTTCGGGCAAGGGCGGCGTTGGCAAATCCACCACCGCGGTCAATCTGGCCTTGGCTCTGTGTGCTGAAGGCGCTACCGTCGGCATTCTGGACGCGGATATCCATGGCCCCTCGATTCCGATGATGCTCGGAATCAGTGGCAAGCCCGACAGTCTCGACGGTAAGACCGTGGAGCCGAAAATCGCGCATGGCCTGCAGGCGATGTCGATCGGCCTGTTTCTGGGTGAAGATACCCCGACCATCTGGCGCGGCCCGATGACCACCCAATACCTTCAGCAGCTGCTGAGTACCACTCGTTGGCAGAATCTGGACTATCTGATCATCGACCTGCCGCCGGGGACCGGCGATATCCAGCTGACTTTGGCGCAAAGGGTGCCGGTTTCGGCGGCGATTATCGTCACCACACCCCAAGATATTGCTTTAATAGATGCCAAGAAAGCATTGAAAATGTTCGAAAAAGTGGAAGTCCCTGTGCTCGGCATCATCGAAAATATGGCGACCCATATCTGCAGCAACTGCGGTCACGCCGAGGCCATCTTCGGTGAAGGCGGCGGCGCCCGCATGGCCGAACAATATGGCGTTGAACTGCTCGGGCAGCTGCCCTTGGCGCGCCTGATCCGCGAACAGATGGATTCCGGCCAGCCTACCGTGGCCGCCGCCCCCGATTCGTCGGCTGCCGTTGCTTACCGCGGTATTGCCCGCAAGGCTGCCGCCCGGCTTTCGCAGCAGGCCCGCAACAAAAGCATTGGCATTCCCAATATCGTCATCCAAAATACCTGAACCCTTTCCGAGAACCGCTATGAGCATCAAATCCGACCGCTGGATCCGCCGCATGTCCGAACAACACGGCATGATCGAACCGTTCGAGCCCGGACAGGTCAAGACCGCCGCCGATGGCCATCGGATTGTCTCTTACGGCACCTCCAGCTATGGCTACGATGTGCGCTGCGCCCGCGAGTTCAAGATCTTCACCAACATCAACTCGACCATCGTCGATCCGAAAGCCTTCGATCCGACCAGCTTCGTCGATATCGAAGCCGATGTCTGTATCATTCCGCCGAATTCCTTTGCGCTGGCGCGCACGGTCGAGTTCTTCCGCATCCCGCGCGACACCCTGGTGGTGTGCCTGGGCAAGAGCACCTATGCGCGCTGCGGCATCATCGTGAACGTGACCCCGCTGGAGCCCGAGTGGGAAGGCCATGTCACCCTCGAATTCAGCAACACCACACCACTGCCGGCCAAGATCTACGCCGGCGAGGGCGTGGCGCAGATGCTGTTCTTCCAGTCCGACGAAGTCTGCGAGACTTCCTACAAGGACCGCGGCGGCAAATACCAGGGCCAGACCGGTGTGACATTGCCAAAGACTTGATCTCTAAGATCTTGCTCTTTACTTAATTGTTTTGGGATAGGGTCTCTTTTAATCGGCCCAAAACATGCACAAGCTCTGCATCGCAATACGGCTGGCTTTGACCGGAATTCCATACCGGCGCCGGCCAGGCGGCATCGCCGGCATGGCGAAGGATCACATGAATATGCAGCTGCGGTACGACATTGCCTAGCGCTGCGATATTCAACTTTTCGCCATGCGGGAAGGCAGACTGCAGGGCGCGGGAAGCGGCATTGATTTCGGTCTGAAGCTGCAACTGATTTGGAGTGCTCAGGTCAGGCCATTCACGTATATTCGGCACCCGCGGCACCAGAATCAGCCATGGGAAACGGGCGTCATCCATCAGTCCGATGCGGCACAGCGGGGCATCCAGCAGGAAATGAGTGTCCTTGTCGAGGCGCGCATCAAGGCGGAATTCAGGGCTGTTCATCAAGGGCGTGGCCGGGAAACGGTATAATCCAAGTCCCAGTATCCGGTGCCGGTTCCCGCATGTCAAAGTCCAATCCGAAAGTCGGTTTCGTCAGTCTCGGCTGCCCCAAGGCGCTGGTCGATTCCGAACGCATCCTGACCCAGCTGCGTGTGGAAGGCTACGACATCGTTCCGACCTACGATAAGGCGGATGTGGTGGTGGTCAATACCTGCGGCTTCATCGACTCGGCGGTGGAAGAGTCACTCGATGCCATCGGCGAGGCCATGGCCGAGAACGGCAAGGTCATCGTTACGGGGTGTCTCGGCAAGCGCCCGGAACAGATCCGCGAACAGTTCCCGGATGTGCTGTCGATTTCCGGCCCGCAGGATTACAGCACGGTGATGAGCGCGGTGCATGCCGCACTGCCGCCGAAGCACGATCCGTTCATCGATCTGGTGCCGGACTACGGCATCAAACTCACCCCCAAACACTACGCCTACCTGAAGATCTCCGAGGGCTGCAATCACCGTTGCAGTTTCTGCATCATTCCGTCCATGCGTGGCGATCTGGTGTCGCGCCCGATTGACGACGTATTGCGCGAAGCCGAAAAGCTGGTGCGCGGCGGCGTGCAGGAGTTGCTGGTGATTTCGCAGGACACCAGCGCCTACGGCGTGGATGTGCGTTACGCCGAACACCAATGGTGTGATAAAACCTACCAAACCCGGATGAAAGACCTATGTGAAGGGCTTTCCGAATTGGGTGTTTGGTCGCGCTTGCATTATGTGTACCCGTATCCGCATGTGGACGATATCATTCCGCTGATGGCCGACGGCAAGCTCTTGCCGTATCTGGACATCCCGTTCCAGCATGCCAGTCCGCGCATTCTGAAATTGATGAAGCGCCCGGGTGCGGTAGACAAGAACCTCGAGCGCATCCAGAAGTGGCGCGAAATCTGCCCGGACCTGACCATCCGCAGCACCTTCATCGTCGGCTTTCCGGGCGAAACCGAGGACGACTTCGAACAATTGCTCAGCTTCATCGATCAGGCCGAGCTGGACCGCGTTGGCGCCTTTGCCTACTCGCCGGTGGACGGCGCCGCAGCCAATGCGCTGCCCGATGCCGTGCCGGAGGAACTCAAGCAGGAGCGCCTGGCACGCTTCATGGAATTGCAGGCCGAAATCAGCGCCCACAAGCTGCAGCATAAGGTCGGCAGCGTACAGCAGGTGCTGGTCGATTCCCTCGACGGCGAGTTGGCCATTGCGCGCTCGAAAGCCGATGCGCCGGAAATCGACGGACTGGTGCAGATCCAAGACGGCGAACGCATGGGCCTGAAGCCCGGCCAATTCGTCGACGTCACCATCATGGGCGCCGATGAGCACGACCTATTCGCTCTGGTCGATCCCGATAACGCTGATTTCTGAGGAGCTCCCAGCCTCCGGCCTGCGCGCAAGGGAGATAAAGCGGGCTTACTCCTCGTACTGGATGGATATCACCACGAACGAGCTCATTCCCGTCGGCAGTTCGACTTCGAACTCCATTTCCACGGCTTTGTTCAAAGCCGCCCGCGCCAACGGCGAGTCGATGCTGATCCAATTCCGACGCGCATCGGTTTCATCCGGTCCGACGATGCGGTAGCGGCGTAGATTGCCATCCTCGTGTTCCAGTTCGAACCAGGCGCTGAAGAAAATCCGGTCACGCGGGGTTTTGTCCTGTTCGGGCACTTTCAGCACTTCCAGACGTTTGCTCAGATAGCGCACGCGCCTGTCGATTTCGCCCAGTTGTTTCTTGCGGTAGATGTATTCGGCGTTTTCCGACCGGTCGCCTTCTGCGGCGGCGGCGGACAATGCCTTCACCACCTCCGGGCGGCGGACCTGCCAGAGCTCCTGTAGCTCGGCGCGCAGGCGTTCGCGCCCATCATGGGTGATCAGGGCGGTACTGGCTTCGGAGGGCGGTCGCCATCGGCTCATCGGGGATTCATGAAAAATTTATGGAGTCTGCGGCGGGTATGGCTGATAATGCAGTTTGGATAGCATAAAGCATGTGCCAAGGAGTTTTCATGCGGATCAACCCGATGTTCGTCACCATCCTGCTCGCCGGGGCGTTTTCCGGGAGTGCGTTTGCGGCCAAGCCCACCCGTGAAGGCCTACTGTACGGACAGATTGATCAAACCCTGAAAATTTACCAGCAGGCCCGGGATCTTTATGAAACCGGCGATGACAGCCAGCTGGCGGTGATGAACAAGGCCATCGAAGACCTCGAAGACCAGGCCAATCAGTGCTTCAAACTGAAAGCCTGCTCGAAAACCAAAGTCATCAGCGCCTACGAGCAGCTGATCAAGCAATCGGACATGCCGGTTTCCGCGCCGGCCGGCGCAGGCGCCTTGGCGCCTCAAAATATTCCAGCCCTTGGAACCACCATCAAACTCTTGGGCTCGCGGAATCTCGAGTTGTTGACCAAATACAACGAGCCGATGCAGGCTGCCATTGCTAATTGGCTGACGGTCAACCGCGGGTTTTTTCTGGAGTCCTGGGAAAACTACCACTACATGCGCTACCTGATGGCACCGGAGTACGAAAAAGCCGGGCTACCCGAAGCGCTGCTGTTCGGCATGATGACCAAGGAATCCGGCGGCAAGGTGCATTCGGTGTCCAGGGCCGGTGCTGCTGGCCCATTGCAATTCATGCCGGCCACCGGCCGCAGGTTCAAGCTTGATTCGGGCCCGGGCTACGACATGCGCTACGATCCGCAGTTCGCGGCGCGCGCCAATGCCCAGTACATGAATGAGCGCTTCGAAGAACTCAATCGCAGTCTGGAAATGGCCATTGCCGGTTACAACGGCGGAGAAGGCCGGGCCCGGCGCATCTATGGCGAACGTGGCGGTGATTTCTGGCAGGAAAACGTCTATACCGAATGGCCGGCGGAAACCCGCGATTACGTGCCGGCCGTGCTGGCGGCCGCTTGGCTTTTTCTGCATGGTTCCGAGTATGGGTTGACCTATCCGAAACTGGATTACTCACCTGCCAGCCTGACCCTGCAGCGTGCCACCACCATCAACGAACTCACCATCTGTCTGGGCAATCCGCATAATCAGTCCGGCTGGTTCCGTGTCCTGCGCAACCTCAATCCGCATTACGAGCCCGGCCAGTATATTGCGCAGGGCATCGTGCTGCGTGCCCCGAAGAAACTGGTGGCCAGCTACCAGGCCAACTGCGTTGGCGGGTCGCGCAGCGAGCAAGCGAAAATGCTGACCCAGGCGCGCAAGGTTCCGGTGTTCTTCCGGCCGCCGCCGGTGGTACCTGCTGTTACGTCGGAGGGCGAGCTTGCTGTTGTCACTGCCGAGACGGGTCAAAAGCATAATGGCAAGTACATCGTCAAGCCGGGTGAAACCCTGATGATGATTACCCGCACTTTCGAGTGCGACCTGAGCCGTCTGATCAAGGTCAATGATCTCGCTCCGCCGAATTACATCATCCAGCCTGGTCAGGAAATCATGTTGATCGGCTGCAAGAAATAAATAAAAAGCCGACTTTTGCCGGCTTTTTATTTATTCTAGGGTTTAATTACAAAGTGTCCCAGCCGGCCTTTGGCGCGAATCGTGCCCCGTATTTGCTTTCCAGGGATTTCAGTGTGTCCAGCGCCGCGTCACGGCCGATGGCTTTGATGTGTTCGATCGGGCCGCCGCGAAACGGCGCGAAGCCCGTACCGAAAATGACACCGGCATCCAACAGTTCGGCATCGGCGACCACGCCCTGGTGCAGACAGGATACGGCTTCATTGAGCAAAGCGAAGACCAGTCGGTCCTGCAGGTCGTCCGGCGCGGTGTAATCTTTTGGCAGCTCCGGTTTGACCGCCTTGCCGTCGACCCATTTATAAAGACCTTCACCGTCTTTCTTGCCACGCTTGCCGGGCATCACCTGCAGGGTATCGGGCAATGTCTGGCCGTGGAATTCGGCCATGATTTTGCCGACACTGGCAGCAACATCGAGGCCGACCGTATCGACCAGCTCGATCGGTCCCATTGGCATGCCGAAATCGAGTGCTGCTTTGTCGATGGCGCGGCCCGGGATGCCTTCCGAAAAGGCCAGAATCGCTTCCTGCATGTAGGGCGCCAGAATCCGGTTGACCAGAAAGCCAGGGGTTCCGGCGACCGGCACTGGTAGTTTGTCGATGCTTCGGCAGAATGCCGCCAGACGGCGTTCGGTTTCGGCGGCCATGCCAGCATGACGGACGATTTCGACCAAGGGCATCATCGCCACCGGATTGAAGTAATGCAGCCCGGCAAAACGCGATGGCTGTTCGAGCTTGGCACCGAGCGAATCCAGCGCAATCGAGCTTGTATTGGAAACCAAAAGAGCGTCAGGCTTCATCTTCGGTTCCAGTGCCGCATACAGGGCCTGCTTCGCTTCCAGATTTTCGAAGATGGCCTCGATGATCAGGTCGGCTTTTCCTACCCCCTCTCCAGCCACATCCGCCTGCAGACGGGCGCGGATCGCTGCGCGCTTGGTTTCATCCTTCACTTTTTTGGCGAACAGAGCGTCGGCACGCTCAAGTGCCGGTTGAATGTACTGCATTTCGCGGTCCTGCAAGGTCACGTCGAAGCCGCGTAGGGCGCACCATGCGGCGATATCACCGCCCATCACGCCGGCGCCGACCACATGCACGTGAGCAATGCTGTGTTCCTTGCCTCCCAGGGATTTCAGTCGCTCCATCAGGAAGAAGATGCGGGTCAGGTTGCGCGCAGTCGGTCCCTGCGCCAATTTGGCGACCGAGAAGCCTTCCTGTTTCAAGGCGGCGCGTATCGGCATTCCGCCGGAGCGTCGCCAGGTATCAATCAGACTGTAGGGTGCCGGATAATGAGCTTTACGGGCTTTGCGGGACACCTGTTTGGTCAACACGCCGGGGAGAATCTGCCGCGCCAGCCAGCTGTTGCTGAGCCAGGCGGTAGCTTTTTGCTTGAACGGACGATTGACGCCGTGCTCGATGAATTCAACGGCTTTGTTGACCATCAGGTCCGGGGCGGTCACTGCGTCGACCAAGCCTATGGCGCGCGCGGCTTTACCGGAAAGGGCGCGCCCCGTCAGCATCATGTCGAATGCTGCCGGGGCGCCGACCAAGCGGGGAAGTCGAACGCTGCCGCCCCAACCTGGATAAATGCCGAGCTTTACTTCCGGCAATCCGATCCGGGTGCTGGCATCGTCCGACGCGACCCGTGCGCTGCAGGCAAGACTCAGTTCCGTACCGCCACCCATGCAGTGGCCGTGAATCACCGCAACCGACGGGCAGGGCAGTTCGGCGATGCGCTGGAAAATATTCTGACCGTTGCTGATGGCATCGAGTACAGTGCCTTTGGCATCGAATTCGGCAAATTCGGCGATATCGGCACCGGCGATGAAGCCGGCTTTTTTGCTTGAACGGATGATCAGGCCTTTCGGCGGCGCGAATGCCATGCGCTCCAGCAGACCTGCGAGTTCATTGAGCACGGCCTGACACAGGGTATTGACACTGCTGTCCTTGCGCTCGAGGCTGAGAATCAGGATGCCGTCGTTGCGTGCTTCAAGCTGCCAATGCATGGGGGATAGACCACTGAACTGATTCATACATTCGTTTGATTGAAATTGAAGTAAGCTTATCATCACCGTTTTGCGCATATTGGTCAATTATCGGGAACTTTTGCCGCCCGAAAGCGACAAACCCCTAGCCATTGGCTGCAACGATACGGAGATTCCGGCCCGATGGGCGAACACGAAATCGATACCGAGCTGGTACAGCGGGCCCAGAAAGGCGACAAGAGCGCCTTCGACCTGTTGGTCCGGAAATACCAGCACCGGATCGCGGCGGTGGTCAACCGTATCGTGCGTAATCCGACCGCGTGCCAGGATGTGGTTCAGGACAGCTTCATTAAAGCCTACCGTTCTTTGCCCGGATTCCGTGGCGAAAGTCAGTTTTATACATGGATGTACCGGATAGCAGTAAACACTGCCAAGAACCATCTGGCCAGCCAGAAACGCCGCCCCGGCGCCGATGTTGCATTGGAAGATGCGGAGTTCATCGACGGCGGCATCTATGTCCAGAACAACGACACGCCGGAGCATGAACTTTTACGCGAAGAACTTGCCCAAGTCGTCAGCAAGGCCTTGGCCCAATTGCCGGAAGAAATCCGGCAGGCCATTACCCTGCGCGAGATGGAAGGACTTTCCTATGAAGAAATCGCCGAAGTCATGAATTCACCGGTGGGAACCGTGCGTTCCCGCATTTTCCGCGCACGCGAGGCCATCGACGCGCGCCTGCGCCCCCTTTACGAGTCCCAAAGAGTCCGCCCATGAAACCGATCAGCGAAATCGATTTAGAACAACTCAGCGCCTACATTGACGGTGAACTGTCGGATAGCGAACGCCGTTTCTTCCAAAAACGTTTGGCCAATGATGCCGATCTGCGCGCTGCCTGCGAGCGGGCCTGGATTGCATCCTCGGTACTGAAAGCGCAGCCGGTGCAGCTGATGCCAGTCGGCAGCGCCGAGGCCATCTGCGCGCAATGCCAACCCCAGGTCAGCAATCCCCAAACGTCCTGGCGTCTGGCGGCTTCGTTTGCCGCGTTGGCCTTGGTGGCGGGTTTGGCTTACCAGTGGCAGCCCGGTCCGGAGTCTCCAGCCGTCACCGGCACGAGGATTGCCCAACAGAGCCCCATTCAGCCGTCCGTTCAGGGCGCTCCGTCATCAAAGCTCCCGGTGCAGCAGGCGGTAGTGCCCCAGCGAAATGCCAAGGCTCCTGCCTCTGCCATCCCTTCGTCTGCTCAGCTGGCAGCAGTCGATGACCTGACCCGTTTCGAGCTTAATGAATCGACACGCTCTGTGTCCTGGCCGAAACGCGATCATGGCATTGACGATTACCTGGCCCGTCATAATCAAATGACCGGTAGCAACACCGGCAACGATCTCATTTCCTATGCGCAGATGCTGTCTGTCCCGGAAGTCGAGGTCACAGAAGCCAGCGAGGAAAGTCAATGAGGCCACTGCGTTTACTAGTGCTTCTGCTGATACTGACACCGGTCGGCGTGCATGCCGAAGACGGTGGTTGGCTCGAAAGCAGTAAACAATGGGTGCAGCAGCTCTGGCGTGACGATTCCTCAGAGTGGCTGGGTCGCATCAATAGTGCGGTTGCCAGCCATCATTACAAAGGCGTGCTGGTGTTGGTACAAGGTACCGACATTAATACCTTGGCGGTAGAGCACCGTATGGACAATGGTGTGGAAAGTCTGCGCATGCGAACTTTATCTGGAGCACCACGCGAGCTGGTCAAAAAGGGGAGCAAGATCCAAAGCAACAGTCTCGGTGGCTCCGTGCAATCGTTCTCCTCAGCGGTATCCGGCCAGATTACTTTCAGCCATTTTGCCCATGCCGCCGGCAATAAATCCTATAAAACGCGTCTTGCCGAAAAAGCCCGTGTTGCCGGACGGGCGACCCAGGTCATCGATATTAAGGCTGAGGATGTCTGGAGATATAGCTATCGTCTTTGGCTTGATACCGAGACCGGATTGCCGCTTAAGGTAATCACCCTCGACGAGCGTGGCTATACCGTCGATCAATTCGTATTCACGCAGATTGAGATCACGCCGGTATCTGAAAAATCTAAAGCGTCGAGGACGCCGCAGACCCGTGAAATCAAATCCCCATTCAGGCAGGTCAAAGGCTTCCGTGTCATTGCCACTGAAAGCCGGGCCGGATCCACCCATTATCTGTTCAGCGACGGTTTGGCCAGTATTTCTTTGTATGTGGAACCCTCCAAACAGAAGGGAAAAGCCCAGATGCGCCGGGATGGCGTCAACGGTCTGATGCTTGGCGATGGCAGCACCCGCTATGTCGCCATGGGTAAAGTGCCGGTCGCCACCCTTGAAGAAATCTTGGCGCAGACCCACCCTTGAATCCGTTCCATCCTTCATTCTCGAGGTAGCCATGAAAGCAATCGCCCCCGTTTCCCGTTTTCTACTGGGTTTTTTCAGTTGTGCCGTGTTGGTGGCCTGTTGGCAGCAGGCACAGCAGCCGGTGCAGGCGCAAAGTCCTTCAGCAGCTAACACCGCTCCTGTGGTGGCGCTTCCGGATTTTAGCGCGCTGGTCGAACGTACGACGCCGGCTGTGGTCAGTATTGAAGCCAGCAGCGGCCGCGCGGGCCAGGAGTCACGTGGCTCCAGCTCCGAAGAAGAACAGATGCAGGAATTCTTTCGTCGCTTTTTCGGGCAGCCGATGCCGGGTCAGCCAGGTCCGCAGGGGCCGCGTGGCGGAACATCCTTCGGCTCGGGCTTCATCATTGCGAGCGACGGTTATGTGCTCACCAATCACCATGTCATCGAAGGTATGAACACGCTGGTGGTGCATCTGGCCGACCGCCGGCAGCTGCCTGCCGTACTGGTCGGTTCTGATCCATCGACCGATGTCGCCGTTCTCAAAATTGAGGCCAAAGGGCTGCCTTCGCTCGCCATCGGCGATTCCGACCTGATCAAGCCTGGACAGTGGGTGGTTGCCATCGGCTCACCCTTCGGTTTCGATTATTCGGTGACTGCCGGAATCGTCAGTGCGCTCGGTCGCCCGAGTATCGACGGCAGTCAGCGTTATGTCCCCTTTATTCAGACCGATGTCGCCATCAACAGGGGTAATTCCGGTGGCCCGTTGCTCAATACGCGTGGCCAGGTGGTTGGCATCAATTCGCAGATTTTCAGTAATTCCGGCGGCTACATGGGCGTCAGTTTTGCGATTCCGATTCGTACTGCCATGAATTCCGTCGAGCAAATTAAGGCGACCGGCAGTGTGCGTCGTGGCCAACTCGGGGTCCAGATCCGTGACGTCCAGTCGGAGGAATTGTCCGATCTCGGCCTGAAAGCCGCAGAGGGGGCTTTCGTGTCAAGCGTGCAGAATGGCAGTGCTGCGGCCAAGGCCGGTATCCAGCCGGGTGATGTGATTACCGGCTTCAACGGTGCATCCATCATCAAATCGTCTGATTTGCCGCCGCGAGTCGGTGCATTGCAGCCTGGGGTGAAGTCGAAGGTAACCCTCCTGCGCAATGGCCGTCAACAGGAAATTCCGGTGGTGCTTTCGGTACTTGATGAATCGGCTGGCAACGCCCGGAACCCTATGGCTCCGAGTATGGTGCCTTCAAATCCGTCCAAACTCGGGTTTAGTGTCGAGGAGGTCAGCCCGGCAACACGAAGCCGTCTCGGCCTACCCGCTGGTGGCGTTCAGATCGCCAGGATCACCCAGCCCATGCTGGCCCAGATCGGCATTGCCAAGGGCGATGTCGTGCTTGAGGTCGGTCGGACACCGGTCGCTACCGTAGCAGCCTTTGAAAAGGCGGTTTCGGCCTATAAATCCGGTGATCGTGTCCGGGTGCTCGTCCGCAATGCGGAAAGCACTGCCATCCACCAAATCGGAGTACCGTAAGAAATTGATTCTGGGGCGGAAAGCCGCCTCAGAAGCGGTGGCTTATGCGATAATATCGGGCTAAGTTTTCCAAAAAGCGACCCCATGCAGCATATCCGTAATTTCTCCATCATCGCGCACGTGGATCATGGCAAATCGACCTTGGCCGACCGCATTATCCAGCTCTGTGGCGGCCTCGAAGCGCGCGAGATGGAAGCCCAGGTGCTCGACTCAAATCCGATTGAGCGTGAACGGGGTATCACCATTAAGGCGCAGTCGGTATCCTTGCCATACACCGCCGATGACGGCGTGACCTACCAGCTGAATTTCATCGACACCCCCGGTCATGTCGACTTCAGCTACGAAGTTTCGCGCTCGCTGGCGGCCTGCGAAGGTGCATTGCTGGTGGTGGATGCCGCTCAGGGCGTGGAAGCGCAATCGGTTGCGAACTGTTATACCGCCGTCGAGCAGGGCTTGGAAGTCGTACCGGTACTCAACAAGATCGACCTACCCACTGCCGATGTCGACCGGGTCAAGGCCGAAATCGAGGCCGTCATTGGCATCGATGCCGAGGAGGCGGTCGCCATTTCCGCCAAGACCGGACTGAACGTGCGTGCCGTGCTCGAAGCTATCGTTGCCCGCATTCCGCCGCCGAAATCGGTCGATACCGGCCATCTTCAGGCGCTGATCATCGATTCCTGGTTCGATAACTACCTCGGTGTGGTCTCTTTGGTGCGGGTGGTCCAGGGCGAAATCAAACCGGGCGATAAAATCCTGGTGATGTCGACCGGACGCGTGCATCAGGTCGACGAGGTCGGTGTTTTCACGCCTAAGCGCAAAGTGCTCGGTAAGCTCTCGGCCGGTGAAGTGGGCTGGATGAATGCGTCGATCAAGGACGTGCACGGTGCACCGGTCGGCGATACCCTGACGTTAGCGGGAAATCCGGCAATAGAGCCGCTGCCGGGCTTCCAGACCATGCAGTCGCGTGTGTTCGCTGGCCTGTTTCCGGTTGATGCCGAGGATTACCCGGCCCTGCGCGAGGCGCTCGACAAACTCAAACTCAACGATGCCGCGCTGAATTTCGAGCCGGAGAGTTCGGAGGCGATGGGATTCGGCTTCCGCTGCGGTTTCCTCGGCATGCTGCATATGGAAATCGTGCAGGAACGTCTGGAGCGCGAATACGACCTCAATCTGATTTCGACTGCGCCGACTGTGGTTTACGAAGTCTTGCTGACTGACGGCACCATCCTACCGCTCGACAATCCGGCCAAGCTGCCGCCGGTGAACAAAATCGAGGAAATCCGCGAGCCGGTCATCCTTGCCACCATCCTGACGCCGCCCGATTACGTCGGCAACGTGATCACGCTGTGCGAAGAAAAGCGCGGGTCCCAGCAGGGCATGAATTACATGGGCAGTCAGGTCCAGATTACCTATGAACTGCCGATGGCAGAGGTGGTGACTGATTTCTTCGACCGTCTGAAGTCGGTATCACGCGGCTACGCTTCGCTTGACTACCATTTTCTACGTTTCGACGCCGGCCCGTTCGTCCGCGTTGACGTGCTGATCAATGGTGATCGTGTCGATGCCATGTCGATGATTCTGCATCGTGCCCATGCCGAGCGCCGTGGCCGAGATCTGTGCGAGAAGATGCGCGAACTGATTCCGCGTCAGATGTTCGATGTCGCCATCCAGGCTGCGGTCGGATCACAGATCATTTCGCGTTCGACGGTCAAAGCCATGCGTAAGAATGTGCTTGCGAAGTGCTATGGCGGCGACGCCACCCGCAAGAAAAAACTGCTTGAGAAACAGAAGGAAGGTAAGAAGCGGATGAAACAGTTCGGCAGAGTCGAAATTCCGCAAGAAGCGTTCATGGCCGTACTGTCGGTCGACAACAAATAAGGATTGCCCGTGAAAATCGATTTCGCTCTGATACTCAGCGTTCTGGCCCTGTTTACCGGCCTGGTCTGGCTCGCCGACAGATACGTATTCGAAAAGCGTCGTCTGGCCGCCGATGCTAATGCCGCCGATCCGGTTCTGGTCGAATACGCCAAATCCCTGTTTCCGGTCATTTTTCTGGTGCTGGCACTGCGCTCCTTTCTAGCCGAGCCATTCCGTATCCCATCGGGCTCGATGATGCCCAATCTTCTCATCGGCGATTTCATTCTGGTCAATAAATTCAGTTATGGCATCCGTCTTCCGGTCATCAACAAAAAAATTCTCGAAGTCGGTGCTCCGGCGCGCGGCGATGTGTTCGTGTTCCGCTATCCGGGCTCGAAGGAACTGGGCAAGAATGATCCGGCCGCTGGCACCGATTACATCAAACGCGTCATCGGCTTGCCGGGTGACACCATCAGCGTCGAGGAAAATCGTGTGTCGGTGAATGGTATTCCGTTCCTCTATGCCGTGTCCGGCATTTACATCGGCCAGGGCGTATCCAGCGAAATGACCGGCTCCCGTGTCTACAGCGAGAGTCTTCCCGGGAAATCCCATGCCATGCTGGAAATGGATGGCGTTCCGCTCGGTTACCGAAACAATGGTACCTGGGTCGTTCCCCAGGGCCACTACTTCGCAATGGGCGACAACCGCGATCGAAGTGCCGACAGCCGAGAATGGGGTTTCGTACCGGAACAGAACGTAGTTGGAAAGGCAATGGTAATATGGTTAAACTGCTCTGGTTGGTTCTGCACTGACAGTTTTGAGCCTTCACGTATCGGCACCAAAATCGACTAAGGGGGATCATCATGAAGCGCAATCAGAAAGGTATTACCCTGCTCAGCTTCCTGTTCGTTCTGGCGCTGGCTGGATTCTTCGGATTCCTGCTCATGCGTCTTTTTCCGGTTTATTCCGAGTATTTCAGTGCCGTCAATGACATCAAGGCGGTAACCCGGGCCGCCGGTGCCGAAAAGCAGACGCTGCCCCAACTCAAAGACAGCCTTTACCGCCGCTTCCAGATCAGTTACGTCGATAGCGTCAATTTGGATAATCACATCAAACTGCGTACCGAGAAGGATGCCAATGTGCTGGACCTTCATTACGAAGTCCGCAAGCCGCTGATGTACAACCTCGACTTCGTTGCCAAGTTCGAGCGCAGCTTTCCCGTGACTGGCCGGACCGAAGCGGAGTGAAGCGTTGCTAACAGGGTTCCGCGATCCGGAACTGCTGCGTCAGGCGCTGCGCCACCGCAGTGCCGGCAAGCCGAACAATGAGCGCCTTGAATTTCTGGGCGACGCCATACTCGGCCTGCTCGTGTCCGATGCCTTGTACCGGAAATTCCCCAAGGCCAGTGAGGGCGAACTGACCCAGGCCCGATCGCACCTGGTCCGCGAACCGACCTTGGCCGAAATTGCCCGCGAACTGGACCTGGGTTCGCAAATCGAGCTCGGCCCGGGCGAACTGAAATCGGGAGGGCATCGTCGTGATTCCATTCTTGCCGATGCCGTTGAGGCAGTTATAGCTGCGGTTTACCTCGATGCCGGTTTTGTTGCTGCGCAAGCGCTGGTGGACGACTGGTTCGGTAAACGTCTGCAGTTATCGCTTGAGAAATCACCCGGAAAGGACCCGAAGACTAAACTGCAGGAGTGGCTGCAGTCCAAGCAGCATGCCTTGCCAGTGTATCGGCTGCTACAGGCCGGTGGCAGTGATCATGCCCGCAATTTTGATATTGAATGCATCCTTGAAGGCCTCGCCATCATCACGGCCGGAAGCGGAACCTCGGTGAAGTCGGCTGAAGCCGATGCCGCCCGCAAAGCGCTCATACTTTTAGGCCTGAACAAATGACCGATTCACAAATCCATGACTACCGCGCCGGCTTCGTCGCAGTCATTGGCCGTCCGAATGTCGGTAAATCGACTCTGGTCAATGCACTGGTCGGCAGCAAAATCAGCATCGTTTCTTCACGGCCTCAGACCACGCGGCATCGCATGTTGGGTATCGCCAGTTTCCCGGATGGTCAACTCGTACTGGTCGATACACCGGGTATCCATGCTAAGCAGTCGCGTGCCATGAACCGACATATGAACCGGGCGGCGCGCGGCGCGGTCAGTGATGTGCATGCTTCCATTCTAGTTATCGAGGCCGGACGCTGGCACAGCGATGATGCGCTAGCCTACCAAGCCCTGAAGGACTCGGATGTGCCGGTGCTGCTGGTCATCAATAAAATCGACAAGCTCAAGGACAAAGATGCGCTTCTGCCGTTTATCAAGCAAGTGACTGAAAACCGGGAGTTCGCCTCGGTTCACCTCATTTCGGCACTCAAAAGCAAAGGGACAGCCGATTTGGTCCGAAGCCTGCTTCAGTTGATGCCTGAATCCGAGCCGCTTTACGGCGAGGATGAAATCACGGACAAAAGCCAACGGTTCCTGGCCGGCGAACTGGTGCGCGAACAACTAATGCAGCGGCTCGGTGACGAGCTCCCGTATTCGGCAACGGTAGAAATCGAGAAGTTCGAGGAAAACGGGGGCTTGCTGCGAATCGGTGCGGTCATCTGGCTAGAGAGGGAAGGGCAGAAGGCCATCGTCATCGGCAAGGGTGGTCAGCAGCTGAAGGCTATCAGTACATCGGCCCGCCTGGGCATGGAGAAACTTTTCGGATCCAAGGTATTTCTGGAAACCTGGTGCCGTGTCCGAGATGGCTGGTCCGATGACGAGGCTGCGCTGCGTCGGTTCGGCTATAACGACTGATGCGCATCGAATGGCAGCCTGCGCTCGTCCTGCATAAACGGGCGTATCGCGAGACCAGTCTGCAGCTGGAATTGCTGACCCGAGATTATGGCATCGTCGGTTTGATTGCCAAAGGCGTGACCGGTGCCAAGAACCACGTGCTACGTGCGCAACTTCAGCCGATGCAGCACATCAAGATCAGTTTTCTTCTCAAAGCTGAGCTCGGCACGCTGACTCAGTCTGAACCTTTGCCGCCGGTGCTTGCCATTACTGGCGAGCGCCTGATGGCTGGACTGTATCTCAACGAATTGGTGCTGAAGCTGTGTCCGCGGCAGGATGCCGATAACGAGCTTTACCAGAGGCTATTGGCCGCGCGCACCGAGCTGGCCGGTGATATGCCGCTTGCTTGGCTGGTTCGCCGCTTCGAGCGCGATTTGATCCAGCAACGGGGTTACATGACCCCTTGGTCGAGCACTGCCAATGGCAGTGAGATCGAGCCGGACCGTCATTACCGAGCGCATCCCGAACTCGGGCTGATGCCGGCCAAGTCCGATGAACCGGGAGTCTTGTCGGGTGCCGACCTCCTCGCTTTCAATGCCGACAAAATGCCAACACCGCCGGCCTTGGGCCTGCTGAGGCAGCTACTGCACGGCGTCATCGCCCTGCACCTGGGGAAATCCCTGCCGCGTTCCTGGCAGATGATTGGCGAACTCAGTCGTCCGATGCGCGGATGACTGTCAGGGTGTCCGCTGCACTGTTCTGGAAAGCCGCAAACGTTTCCAGGCAGGGCGTCTGATCAAGACGCTGACAGGCCGCCAATAAGTGCTCAACCCCCAGAAAACCGCAACTGGCCTTGAGTTTATGCAGGGTATCGTGCATGGCGGTCAGGTTTCCTGAAATGAACGCCGCTTGGATCTCGAGCGTGGCGACAGGAAGTTCCCTGATAAACATTGCACGCATGCTGCGAAGTGCTGCGCTACTTCCGCCGAGAGCTTTCAGCGCTTTCGACTGGTTCCAGAGTTCCGGAACGGTGCCGCAGAGTCGATGAATGGAGGCATGTAGCTCGACTAAGGGCATCGGCTTGGAAAGAGCATTGTGAATGCCGATTGCAGCCAGACGTTCTCGGGTCGCCGGTGTGAGTTCGGCGCTGATCGCCAGAATCGGAATGCCGGATGGAAATTCTGCGGCGCGCATCAGCAATGCCCCATCGGGAAGATTGACGTCGGAAATAATCAGGTTCGGTAGGGATTTCGCTATTGCTGCAAGGCCCGCGGCGAAGTCCGCACACGGGGTTAAACCGAAATCCAGCATCCGGATGGCCTCGGTGAGATAGCTACGGCTGATTTCGTCGTCTTCGATCAGGAGAATGGAGGGTTTCATTGGTGGTTTTGCGTCAGATTATGCCAAAGCAAGCGGATATCTGCGAAAATAGGGCTTTATCATGGAAGTCCATTGTGACACGAAGCGGACCCAGACTGAAACGCGAGTTCGAGATCGACATCGACAACCTCAGCCATGAGGGACGCGGCGTAGGCCGTCTAGACGGCAAGACCGTTTTCGTCGCAGGCGCACTGGTTGGTGAGCGTGTTAGGGTCCAACAAACCGCGCGCAACCGCCATTTTGACGAAGCCAAGACACTGGAAGTGCTGGCCGCTTCGCCGGATCGTGTCGAGCCGTCATGTCCGCATTTTGGGGTGTGCTCGGGTTGTGTACTGCAGCATCTGGCTAGCCATCGCCAGATCGAGGCCAAGCAGCGTACATTGACGGACAATCTGCTCCGGATTGGCCATGTCGCCCCGGAAACCCTGCTGCCGGCATTGAGCGTCGATGCCTGGGGGTACCGCCGCAAAGGCCGCTTCTCTGTGAGGTATGTCGAGAAAAAGGGCGGGGTACTGGTCGGGTTCCGAGAGACCGATCCGCGCTTCGTGGCGCAGCTCCATGAATGCCATACCGTGGTGCCGGCCGTGTCGGCGTTGATTTTGCCGCTGACTGAACTGATCGGCGGCATGCAGGCCAAGCGTGAAATCGCACAGGTCGAATTCATCAAGGGCGATGGTCCGGTGGCACTGGTGTTCCGCAATCTTGTGACGCTCTGTGCCGAGGATATGTCGCGCCTGGCGGCATTCGGCGATGCCCGCTATGCGCAGATTTTTTTGCAGCCCGGCGGCGTGCAGTCGGTATTTCCGATACGCGAGGACTATCCGGCACTTGGTTTCGATCTGGCCAAATATGGCATCCGTTTCGAGTTCAAGCCACTAGATTTCATCCAGGTCAATGCTTCACTCAATGCCGCCATGATCGATCGGGCCATTGCTTTGCTGCAGCCGAGCTCCGAGGATGTCGTGCTCGACCTGTTCTGCGGTCTCGGCAATTTCACCCTGCCACTGGCCAAATCGGCAGGCGAGGTCATCGGTGTTGAAGGGGATCATGGATTGGTCGCGCGGGCCCAGGAAAATGCCCGCAAAAATGGCATTGGTAATGCCCAATTCTTCGCCGCTGACCTGACGCAGGACATTTCATCGCAGCTCTGGAAAACCCAGCGTTTTACCAAGCTGTTGTTGGATCCGCCGCGAACCGGTGCCATCGAGGTCCTCCAGCAGATGAATCTGGATGGCATCCACCGCATCGTTTACGTATCCTGTCACCCGGCCTCGCTGGCGCGTGATGCCGCCTATCTTGTTCAGGAGCGCGGCTATCGGCTGGTTCAGGTCGGCGCCATGGACATGTTTCCGCAGACCGCGCACGTCGAAGCTATCGCCGTGTTCGAGGCTGTCTGATGGCCATCGAAATCGAACGCAAATTTCGCATCATCGGCGATACCTGGCGGGAGCGTGTACATGACCGGCAGCGCATCGCGCAGGCCTATCTGAACGACAGTGAGGCGCTCTCGGCAGGGCGTGAGCACTGCTCGGTCCGTATACGGATCGCTGACGAATCCGCCACCATCAACATCAAATCCCGGGAGGCCGGTATCCGCCGTCTCGAGTTCGAGTATCCGGTTCCTTTGGCCGATGCCGAAAGCCTGATGGCACTCGCCTGCGAGGGCCGTATCGAGAAGGTTCGTCATTTGGTTCGGGTCGGCAAGCATCTTTGGGAAATTGATGAATTCACTGGTGAAAACGCCGGTCTGCTGGTTGCCGAGATCGAACTTCAGCATGAAAACGAATTCTTCGAGCGGCCCGATTGGCTGGGAGTCGAAGTCACCCACATTCTTCGGTACTACAATATGGCGTTGGCTACCAAATCCTTTCTGCATTGGACCACTGAGGAAAAATCATGCTGATCATCGGAATTGAAGGGCACGCATTGACCGTTGCCGAGCAGGATTATCTTCAGCATCCGGCTGTGGCGGGTGTGATTCTGTTTGCACGGAATTTCGCCTCAAGACAGCAGCTTTCCGAGCTTTGTGCAGAAATTCGGACCATGGCGCCGCGTCGGCAGCTGATCTGCGTCGATCAGGAAGGCGGCCGGGTGCAGAGATTCCGTGAGGGTTTCGCAAAACTCCCCTGCCTTGAACGCTTCGGAGAGCTTGCCCGGACCGATGCCGTCTCGGCACATGCGCTGGCCCGTGAACATGCTTACCTGATGGCCTCGGAAATCATCGGAGTCGGTCTGGATCTAAGTTTCGCACCGGTTGCCGATCTCGGTCGTGGCAATCTTGCGATCGGTAACCGCGCGTTTGCCGCCGACCCGAAGAGTGTGTCTGCCTTCATCGAAAGCTATGTGGCGGGCATGCATGATGCAGGCATGGCCGCAACCTTGAAACATTTTCCAGGCCATGGCTCGGTGTTGGAAGACACCCATTTCGATCAAGCAGTGGATCCGCGTCCGTTCCAGGAAATAGCGGCGGTCGATCTGCTGCCTTTCCATGCCGGCATCCGTGTCGGGGCCGATGCCGTGATGATGGCGCACGTTGTCTATCCGCAGGTTGCACCGGATCCGGCCGGTTATTCGTCCCATTGGATCGGCAAAGTGCTCAAAGCCCAGATGGGTTTCACGGGAGTGGTGTTCAGTGATGATATCGGTATGGCGGCCGCCGAGTCAGTCGGTGGTGTAGCGACTCGCATTAAACGGCATCTGTCAGCTGGTTGCGATGCGGTATTGGCCTGTCCCCCGGCCTGCGTTGCCGATGCCGTTGCCGCCATGCCTAACAAAACATACCCGCTGGAGCGACTGGAGCGACTGTATGCCGCTAAGCCTATAGCCTGGGATAAACTGGTGGACGATGACCGGTATCGGTCTGCGCTTAAGGCTGTGACTGATTTGGAGCAGGTGTGATGCGACACGATATACTGGAAGTGCTGGCGCGCTCCGATTTTCTTTATGACCGGACTGAAATCGAATCGGCTATCGATGGCATGGCCAGTCGCATCCGGAAGGATTTGCATGGCCAGTTTCCTGTATTCCTGACCCTGATGAACGGCGGTCTCTTTTTCGCGGCGCGACTTGGTTTGGCTTTGAATATGGATGCCGAGTTCGATTATCTGCATGCCACGCGCTATCATGGTGAAACCACCGGTTCTGGTCTAGCCTGGCTGCATCGGCCGGCGGCTATTTTGGAAGGGCGTTCGGTTTTATTGGTCGATGATATCGTTGATGAGGGGCATACCCTCAAAGCGGTTCGGGACTGGTGCGAGGACCAAGGCGCGGCCTGCGTCAGAATAGCCGCCATGGCGGTCAAACAGCATGACCGATGCGTCCCCGGCCTGGAGGCCGACTATGCGGGCTTCACGGTACCGGACCGCTATGTCTTCGGCTATGGCATGGACATCCATGAGCATGGGCGCAATCTGCCCGGAATTTACGCACTGAAATGAGCCCGCATATCGATCTAGCCGTCATCGGCGGCACCGGTGTTTACCGTCTGCCCGGCCTGCAATGGCAGCATACCCATACCCTGCAAACACGTTTCGGCGAACCCTCTGGCCCGATCCGGATCGCACACATCGGATCCGCACAGGTAGCTTTTCTGGCCCGGCACGGAGAAGGGCATGGTTTGCCACCCCACCAGATTAACTACCGCGCCAACCTGCAGGCCCTGCATGATCTGGGCGCCCGTCGCGTGCTGGCCATCAACACCGTCGGCGGCATCGGTGCCGCTTACGGGCCAAGGGTCTTGGCGGTTCCGGATCAGATCATCGACTATACCTGGGGTCGCATCAGCACCCTCTGTGAGGAGCCCGGCAGTCCGGTTCTGCATGTCGATTTCGGCGATCCTTATACCGAGAGTCTGAGAGGGGCTCTCTTAACGGCCTCTGCCAAGGCAGGGGTGCCCGTTGTGGCCGGAGGCTGCTATGGCGCAACCCAGGGACCTCGCCTTGAAACCAAGGCGGAAATCGCGCGGTTGCGCAGGGACGGCTGTGATCTGGTCGGCATGACCGGAATGCCAGAGGCGGGTCTGGCGCGGGAGCTTGGTCTGAGCTATGCCAGTCTGTGCGTTGTAGCCAATTGGGCCGCCGGCTGCGATCCGAGCGATGCCGAAATCACCCTGGAAGAAGTTTTAGCCAATGTCGAGTCGGTCAGCGGGTCTCTCTTGCCGATTCTCGGGCGTCTGCTGGAACCCTAAAAAATACTTGGCAATTCAAAACGTTTTGTGCATACTTTGATTTACCAGCGGTTCATGTTGGTGAACGTTCAATCCAAAATTTAAGGTGTGACAGTATGAGTGTCGGTACGGTGAAGTGGTTCAATGATGCAAAAGGTTTCGGTTTCATCGCGCCCGAGGATGGTAGTGAAGATATCTTCGTGCATTTCTCGGCGATCAGCTCCGAAGGCTTCCGTTCCTTGAAAGAAGGCCAACGCGTCACCTTCGACGTGGTGCAGGGTCCAAAAGGAAAGCAGGCAGCCAACGTCGTCGGCGCCTGATTATTGGCGGCGTAAGCCGCCAATCTTTCCATGTGGTATCTCGTCATTGCCAAAGATCATCCGGGTACTTTGGCGCAGCGACTGGCCTCCCGGGCCGATCATCTTGCGCGCCTGCATGACCTGAACAATCAGGGTCGATTGAAGCTTGCAGGGCCGATGCCCGCCGTGGATACCATCGATCCGGGCGATGCTGGATTTACCGGCAGCGCTTTGGTGGTTGAATTTGATTCAATCGCGCAAGCCTGGGATTGGGTTCATGCCGACCCCTATTTTGCCACCGGCGTTTATGCCGATGCCGATATTTTCCCCTTCAAGCCGGTCCTGCCATGAGCGAAGACCGTATTTTGCGCATCCGACTGGCTTTGGAAGCTCTATCGCCAAGGGTTCTGGAAATCCGCGATGACAGCCACAAGCATGCTGGGCACGCCGGAGCCCGTGACGGGCGCGGCCATTTTTCAGTGCAGCTGGTTTCGGCCCGATTCGAGGGACTTCCGCCACTCAGAAGGCACCGATTGGTTTATGACGCTCTCGGGGCGCTGATGCAGACGGATATCCATGCCTTGGCCATCCAAGCCCGTACCCCTTCCGAAGCCTTGATTCCGCCTGAAAAACCGTAAAAATCGTATTTGCCTATCGCTCCGCAGGGTCACACGCGCTATACTGTGTTGAAATCCCGAGATAAGTCTATAAGTATATTTATATCAAATACTTATAAATATTTTCAGGGAAGGAATTACAGGCTGCCGCGCGGACTCGAGCCGCAGGTCAACGTCCCGTTAAATCAGAAGAATACATGCGCCTTTCCACCATCAAATTATCCGGTTTCAAATCCTTCGTCGATCCCACGGTGTTCCACCTGCCGACCAACATGACCGGCATCGTCGGCCCGAACGGCTGCGGCAAGTCCAACATCATCGATGCCATCCGCTGGGTGATGGGTGAAAGTTCGGCTTCCCGCCTCCGCGGCGATGCGCTTACTGATGTGATTTTTTCCGGCTCATCGACCCGCAAGCCGGTCAGCCAGGCCACGGTCGAACTGATCTTCGACAATAGCGAAGGCAAGATCGGCGGGGAATTCGCCCGATTCACCGAAATTTCGGTCAAGCGCTCGGTCAGCCGCGATGGTCAATCCAACTATTATCTCAATGGCTCGCGTTGCCGCCGCCGCGACATTACCGATTTGTTCCTCGGTACGGGCTTAGGACCGCGCAGCTATTCGATCATTGAACAAGGCATGATCGGCCAGATCATCGAAGCCAAGCCGGAAGAATTACGCGTGTATCTGGAAGAAGCCGCCGGCATTTCCAAGTACAAGGAGCGCCGCAAAGAAACTGAATCCCGGATTAAGAGTACCCGGGAGAATCTTGATCGTCTCAACGATCTGCGCGAGGAAATCGACAAGCAGCTTGAACATCTCAAGAAGCAGGCGAGGGCTGCTGAACAGTATCAGCAATTGCAGGCCGAGCGTGCCGAAAAAGATGCGCAGCTCAAGGCTATGGATTACCGGCAACTCGGCAAGGAGCTGTCCAAACATCAGGACGCCCTGCGTGATGGCGAAATCCAACTGCAGAAGCTGCTTGCCGAACAACGGCATGCCGAGGCGCAGATTGAGCGGTGCCGCAGTCAGCAGGTGGATGCATCGGATGCATTGGCCAAAGTCCAGGCCGAAGGCTACCGCGTCAGCGGGGAATTGGCCCGTATAGAGCAGCAGATCCAGCATCAACGCGAACTCAAACAGCGTCTGGAACAGGCAAGGGCGGAAGCCGATCAGGCCTTTGCCCAGATTGAACAGCACCTGCAAGATGACCAGGGTAAGGCGACATTGATCGAGTCAGAAATCGCGGAACATGCCCCGCGTCTGGTGACTTTGCAAGAAGAGCAGGCTGCCAAGCAATCCGCATTGCGAGTCGCTGAACAGAATCTCCTTGACTGGCAGCAAAAGTGGGACGCCTGTCTGAAGGAGCAGGCCGAAGCCAGTCGCTGGGCTGAGGTTGAGCGTACCAAAATTGAATATCTGGAAAAGCAGAATCTCGAGTTGGGCAGTCGTTCGGAAATTCTGCAGGCCGAGCGCGCCACCCTGAATCCCGATGCAATCAGCTCCGGATTGCAAGGCATGGCTGACGAGCATGGCAGCCTGCAGGCAAATCTGGATGCGATGGGACTGGATCTGGAAGCCTGCAAACGTGAGCAGCAGGAGTTAGCCGAGTCCCAGCGTGTCAAACAGGCGGAGCTGTCTGATGTGCGCAAGCAGTTCGAAACGGCGCGCGGCCGTCTAGCCTCGCTTGAGGCCCTGCAACACGCGGCATTGGGCCAGGAAGACAAGCAATCAAAAGCCTGGCTGGATGACCAAGGCCTGCTTCAGAACGCCCGCCTTGGCGAAATGCTTGAGGTTGAGCCGGGCTGGGAGTTGGCCGTTGAATCGGTTCTGGCCTCTTTACTGGAGTCCGTAGCGGTCGATGATGCAGGCCGCTATCTGGATAATCTGAGTGCAGTCAATCAGGGTCATCTGGCCTTGATCGATCAGCAAGTCAGTCATCGTGATTTTCCGATCGGCAGTCTGGCTGCCTGCATTAAAGGACCCGATGCCATTCGCATCCATCTCAGTCGCGTGCATACCGCAGCAGATCTTGATTCCGCCAAGGCCTTGCTGCCACGTTTGGCCGAGCATGAATCGGTAATCACCGCAACCGGTGAATGGTTATCAAAGGGGTTTGTTCGCATTCTCAGGTCAGGCCATGCCCAACAGGGAGCGTTGCAGCGAGAATCGGAAATCAAGCAGATGCGCAGTGAAATCCAGCATCTGTCCGACACTGAAAAACGTCTTTTGTCGGCACTTGCGGAAATCAAAGACAGTCTGCTCCTGGCTGAGCATGCGAGAGAAGAAGCTCAGCGCAGCCTCTATCTGGCACATCGAAGTGTTTCCGAACTTTCGGGCCAGATTCAGGGCGCGCAAAGCAAGCTTCAGTCGGCACAGGGCCGTATTGCTGCCATCGATGCGGAACTGCAGAAGTCCGCTGGCACTTTGGCTGAAGCGCAGCAGCAGGTCCGGGAGTCCCGTCAGAGGCTGCAGCAGGCCACCGAGGCCATGGCGGCGTTGGAAGACCATCGAAGCCAGCTCGATCATCAGCGCAGCGAATTGACACAGGTGCGTGACGATGCCCGGATCCAGCAACGAGAAAGTGCCGATGCTCTGCATCAATTGGAGCTGATGGTGCAATCGCACAAGACCGCAATCGGAGGTTTGAGTCAGTCAATCGAACGTCTTATCCAGCAGCGCCTGCAACTGGTTTCGAGAACACAGGAAATCGCCGAACAACTCAAGCATGGTGATAATCCGATCGAACAACTGACTGCCGAACGTCAGCGTGTACTCGACTTGCGAGTCATCTTCGATCGGGATCTTTCAGCCGCTCGATCGGTTCTAGACGGCGTGGAACAGGAGCTGCGTGGTTTCGAACAAAAACGCCAGGGTAGTGACAGCCAGGCGCTTGCCCAGCGTGAAAAAATCACCTCGGTCAAGCTTCTGGAGCAGGCCGTGCTTCTGCGTGCCGAGCAATTGCAGGCGGCAATCGAACAGATTGGCACCACTGTTGAAAGCGTGCTTGAGGGCCTCTCCGAGCAATTCGATTCTGACCAGTGGGCCAAGAGCCTGCTCGATATCGATAATAAAATGCGGCGGCTTGAGCCGGTCAATCTCGCCGCAATTCAGGAGTTTGGTGAGCAAAGCGAACGAAAAAACTATCTCGATGCACAGAATGCCGATCTCATGCAGGCGCTCGAAACTCTCGAAGAAGCCATTCGCAAAATCGACCGGGAAACACGTGGCCGCTTCAAAGAGACCTTTGATCGCGTCAATGCCGGTGTTCAGGACTTGTTCCCACGCCTATTCGGTGGCGGGCATGCCTATCTTGAATTAACCGGCGAGGATCTTCTTGATACCGGTGTTTCGATCATGGCGCGGCCACCCGGGAAACGTGTTTCAAACATCACACTTCTGTCCGGGGGTGAAAAAGCATTGACGGCGGTTTCATTGGTGTTTGCGATATTCAAACTCAATCCCTCACCGTTCTGCCTGCTCGATGAAGTTGATGCGCCTCTTGATGAGGCCAATGTCGGACGATTCAGTACGATGGTGACCGAAATGAGTGAATCGGTGCAGTTCCTGTTCGTGACCCATAACAAAGCTACTATGGAATCCGCCAAACAGTTGTCCGGCGTGACCATGCGCGAACCCGGTGTCAGCCGGATGGTTTCGGTTGACCTTGCAGAGGCAACCCGGCTGGCCGGGGTGGCCTGAAGGAGTTAGGTATGCTCTCGAATCTTAGTGATGCCACCATGCTCCGGATTATCATCAGCGCAGTATTCCTTGGCATCATTATCTATATTCTGCTGAGTAGTCGAACTCGCTCGCGGTCGGCCTCCACTCCGGCTGTGCGAATCGATCCTGAAATACGGAGTGTACCGGAAGAGCATGCTGACAATGTTGTTGGTGTCATGCAGCCGGCAGATGAAACAGAATTTCGCGAACAGGCCAAACTACATTTCGAGACCGAACCGGTGGCCCGACCAAGCAGCCGAATAGGCATGCGTAGCACTGATGCCTACGAAAAGCTGGTGATGCTTTATCTCGCTGCGAAAAGCGGACAGAGCATTTCCGGCGCTGAACTGGTTCTGGCTACGGAAAAGGTCGGTCTCGTATATGGTCATAACAGTGTTTATCACCGTTTGGCGGAGGGTGTGCATGCCAATGAGCCGATATTCAGCATGGCCAATGTGATCCAGCCCGGTAATTTCAATCTCGATCATATTGACACGCTGCAAACTCCCGGCGTGAGTTTTTTCATGACATTGCCTGGTCCGGTTACCGCGATACAGGCTTGGGACAGCATGCTTCCGATTGCAGAGCGTATGGCTCAGCTTCTCGATGCAGTCCTACTTGACTCCGACCGCAACGCCTTGGGTCGACAGCGTATTCTGCACATCAAGGAAGAGCTGCGCGCATTCGACCGCGATAAAGAGCGTCAGATCATTAAGCCCGTACGCTGATATGGATCTTTTCCGGCAACGGATGCTGCAGCTGCAAACGCAGCTTGAAGAGGCCAATTACCGCTATTACGTCCTTGATGACCCGGTAATTCCTGATTCCGAATGGGATCGCTTGCTGCGCGAGCTTCAGGATCTCGAAGTCCATCATCCAGAGTTTGCCGATCCGAATTCTCCCACGCAGCGTGTCGGCAGTTGGCCCTCAGCGGGCTTTCGCGAAGTCGCGCACTCCATGCCGATGCTCTCTCTTGCCAATGCATTTAGCGATGATGAAATTGATGATTTCGTCAGTCGTATCACCAAGGAGACGGGTGATGCCAATCCGGAGTTCTCCGTCGAGCCGAAACTTGATGGCTTGGCCATCAGTCTGCGTTATGAGAATGGGTTATTCATTCGCGGATCCACTCGGGGAGATGGCAGTACCGGCGAAGACGTGACTGCTAACCTGCGAACGGTGAAATGCATTCCATTGAAACTGCGTGGCGATGCGCCGGCCGTCCTTGAAGTCCGCGGTGAAGTGTATATGCCGAAAGCCGATTTTTATTCCTACAACTCACGGGCATTGGCTGAGGGCGGAAAAACCTTGGCTAATCCGCGAAATGGAGCGGCCGGTTCGCTGCGCCAGCTTGACCCTCGCATTACAGCAACACGGCCGCTTGCTTTTTATGCTTACGCACTGGGAGAGGTCAGTGTTATTCCGGAGATGATCGTGACCCATTCCCAGTCATTGGCCTGGGTCAGGAACTTCGGAGTGCCAGTCTGTCCGGAGGTCGGAACTGCACGCGGCGCTGCAGAGATTCTGGCTTTCTATCGTCGGCTTGGCGAGCGCCGCGGTGCTTTGAGTTATGACATTGACGGTGCCGTCTATAAACTCAACCGATTCGACCAGCAGCGGGCCATGGGCTTCGTCTCACGGGCGCCGCGCTGGGCGATTGCGCATAAGTATCCGGCACAGGAACAACAGACTGTGATTGAAGCGATCGATGTCCAGGTCGGCCGAACCGGCGCGGTAACTCCGGTAGCGCGTCTGCTACCAGTTCAGGTCGCCGGCGTCGTCGTCACCAACGCGACCCTGCATAATGCCGATCAGATTGCACGTTTGGATGTCCGCATCGGGGACACGGTGATTGTCCGCCGTGCTGGCGATGTCATTCCTGAGGTCGTGCGTGTCGTTGAAGACCGCCGTCCGCCCAGAACAGTGCAATGGATCATGCCGATCAAGTGCCCCATATGCGGCTCGGCCGTAGAGCGCGAGGAAGGCGAAGTCGTTTCCCGTTGCACCGGCGGATTGTATTGTCCGGCCCAACGCAAGCAGGCTCTGGTCCATTTTTCCTCGCGACGGGCGATGAATATCGACGGTCTGGGTGAGCGTCTAATTGAAGACCTGGTTGATTTCGGCTATGTGAAGACCATCGCCGATCTATATGTTCTAAAGATTGATGACTTCCTAGCTATGAAGCGCCGTGCCGATGGACGCGACGGCAAGACTCCGGAATCGGTGAAGGCCGGAAAGATCGCCAGCAAATGGGCCGAGAACTTGGTTCAGGCGATTGACGCCAGCCGCGTCACGGTTTTGGAGCGTGTGCTTTTTGCTCTTGGTATCCGTGATGTCGGGGAGTCCACGGCAAAAACCCTGGCTCGACACTTCGGTGCGCTCGACCCTATTATGTCCGCCGATGCATCCGTGTTACGCGAGGTGTCTGATATCGGTCCGGTAGTTGCTGCACGTATCGCACATTTTTTCGCGCAGAAGCATAACCGAGAGGTCATTGAAGCCTTACGTGATAATGGGGTGCGCTGGCTCGAGGGTTCGCCACAGCGTGCCCAGCAGGGGCCTCTGGCTGGCAAAACCATAGTGTTGACCGGTGGTCTGGCGAGCATGTCACGCGATGAGGCCGGCATGAAACTCGAAGCGCTGGGCGCCAAGCTTTCGGGAAGCGTTTCCAAAAAAACCGGTATTGTCATCGCGGGGGATGCCGCCGGCAGCAAGTTGAGCAAGGCGCGTGAGTTAGGTCTGGAAGTCTGGGATGAGGCCCGTCTACTGGCTTACCTGGCAGACTATGTCGGTGATAGCGATGGCTGATTGGGACAGTTCCGCATCACACCACGATCTGCGTCAACGCGCCGCCGTTTACAGGCATATTCGTGAATTTTTTCATGCCCGAGGCGTCCTTGAGGTTGAAACTCCGGTGCTATCACAGGCGGGCAATACTGATCCCAATATTCGATCATTCCGTTTGAATTACAGCGGCCCTGCGACAGGAGGCCCTGGGAGTCGCTGGTTACGGACCTCGCCGGAGTTTCCCCTTAAGCGCTTGCTCGCGGGCGGTATCGGCGATTGCTATGAAATCGGGAAAGTATTCCGCGATGGAGAATTTGGCCGTCGGCATAACCCCGAGTTCAGCATGTTGGAATGGTATCGGGTCGGATGGGACCATGTTCGTCTGGCACAGGAGGCAGTGACGCTTCTGCTCGGCCTTTTTGCCAAGTCCGGCAAGACGTTGCAAACCCGGAATACGACCTATCGGGAACTGTTCAATGTGGCTATCGGTATCGACCCGTTTCTGGCCAGTAATGCAGAATTGATCGACGCGGTCGCATCTTGCGTTAACATCTCACAAAATGATCTGACGCGGGATGATCTGCTCGACTTGTTGCTGACGCACGTCATTGAGCCCACGTTTCCAGAACGTCAGCTGACCGTAGTCCATGACTTTCCTGCAACGCAATGTGCTTTGGCCAAACTGCGCCGGGATGATGTTCCGGTCGCTGAGCGGTTCGAAATCTACATCGGAAGTTCCGAGCTTGCCAATGGCTATCATGAATTGAACGACGCCGTCGAACAGCGACAACGCTTCCAGAATGATCTGTTACGCCGTGGTGTCGGCAGCGCTGAGACTCCGGACATGGATGACCGTCTATTGCATGCTTTGGCAAGTCTTCCCGACTGCGCCGGCATCGCCATGGGCTTGGACCGTCTGATGCTTTGCCTTCTTGGCAAGACCGAGATGTCGGAGGTTATGGCTTTCGATTTCAGCCGCGCTTGATCCGGCTACCTGCGGCATGAATCTTGCCCAGAAGCAGCATGACTTCAATCTTCCCGCTAGGACGGAGCATCGCTGTGGCCATGTCGACCTGCGGCATTATTGCTAAAATGACGGTTCAAAAGGAAGATACCATGAATTTCGAACAAGTCGACCGTGTACGGCCATTGGTCTGGCAGGGCAAGCATCTTTCCGTACTCGATCAGCGGGAGTTGCCCCATCGCCAGAACCATCTGCTCTGCCACACATCCTCCCAGGTCGCCGAGGCCATCCATGTACTGGCCGTCCGTGGTGCCCCCGCGATTGGCATCGCTGGCGCATTTGGCGTGGTTTTGGCAGCTCATGCGGTCCAAGCCGATACCGGTGCTGAAGCTCTGCAATGCATCGATTTGGAATTGAGCGCATTAGAGCAGGCACGTCCAACCGCTGTGAATCTTCGCTGGGCC
>NZ_JBIKSE010000123.1:0-3310 GCF_044348765.1 Arenimonas sp. | reverse complement strand
CACCTCTGTTTGTACCAATGGCAAGGTACCCAAGGTAATAGTGAATTGCATTGACGGTTTCACCATCTGGCAAAGACAATACCATTGTCGCACCTGCTAGGTTAATGGTGTTTGTAACTGGTGATTCGTTAGGGTCAATAGTTGCAGACCATATCTCACCATTGTTACCACCATTACCAGCAAAGAACAATGGACCAGGTGAACCAGTAGCATCTACCCAGTTCCAACTGGTGTTGATGTGGTTCATTGAGTTGGTAAACGTATCAACCGCACCAGTGGTATGTGTGTGAGTTGTTGTAGTAGTGGGAAGTAAACCAAAAGTTCTACCCGTACCAACAAAAACATTACCCTTTGCATACTTGACTAAAATATTAGCGTTACTGGTTGTGCTATGCTTAAAGAAAACATCGTCAGATGTTAAGGTTCCGATAGTACCCTTATGAATGCAGCGTGAACAAGCGGCATAGTAAGTTGAACCATCAGTGGTTACTGAGTAAAACGGGAAGTCGGTACCACCGTGACCATCAGGATATGTAGCACCAGCAGTATAGTTTGCTGTGGCAACTGCACCATTAAGGGCATCAGGAGTAATCCTTTTTAGGATACCATTGTCATCACCAGAAACTAATACTTCTCTATTGACTGGTGTTGCACCGCTAGTGTCGGTCCACTGACCAGTGGCAGCATTGATGCCTTTGATACCAGTGTAAGCATGATAGACCTTCTTGTGTAGGCGCATTTCACCTACTGTCCATACGTCTACACCACGAGAGTCCTTAAAGCGGTGACTGACGTGTTGGTAGTCGGTACCTGGTTCATAGAACTCAATACCAGAACCGTTATGCCAAGAGGTTTGTGACCGTAGCCACCAACCAAGTAATGATTGTTCACCTGGTTCAGGTGAGTTATCAAACTGGTCCTTCTTGTACTGTGCAGTCTCACGTACATACTTGTATTGGTTGTCAGACTTAATCACAAACGGTATGTTGTTGATGCTTAAGTCGTATGCAATATCTGATGGAGTGAACTGTGTATTCTCCTGTGACCGTGTAATGTCATACAGTAGGTCTTCGGTAATGTCCTCAGAGTAGGTGTTACCCAATGAGTTGATTGGCACTTATACTCCTATTCAGAAACAAGTTGTGGTGCATCTGCAATCTGTGCTTGATATGTTTCGTATTCTTCATCCGTCATTTCACGGACTAAATCATCAATTTGAATTAAAGGTTTACTCATCTGTTATCCCTTGTTGTATCCGTAGACGTAGATTGTTCCACCTGTTAAGGTAACGCCACCAGCAGGTGTAATTGTGAAGGCTGTAAATGAAGTGGTGCTATCTTGAATTCCGCCCATACTTCCACCTACGGAAGTTCCAGCAAAATTTCCACTAATTAAAGTATTTTTAGACAAAAATGGATTTATTACATCAACGCTCAAACTTATCATTCCAGGAGAAGTCCAACCCGCCTGACCAAAAGCCGCTCCATTATTAGTGTTTGCCGTCAAAACTGTTGCATTTGAATACAATGCTGATGTTAATGCGCTGTAATATAAACTATTTGCTGCACCTAAAGACAAAGTTAAATAATTAGTACCGCTTCCCACGCCACTTGAAACCATGATTTTGTAATTGTCATAAGTTGCACTAAAGGCATCTGTCACAGTTACACTTGACACTGCCGTACCAATGGTCTGCTTCTTTACAAAAGTCAAACCACCTTCAGACTTTAACTGATAGTTACTTAAATCAGGTACACTTGTGGCAAGGTCAACCCAAGCAGTACCATCCCAAATCTTTGCGACCTTTGCCATTACAGTGCCTCAATCTCTTCCTGGGATAGACCCAATTCTTTTAACTTTGCTAGTGCAGACACACGAGCAGCAGCCTTAGCATCTTGCTCTGCTTGACGTGCTTCTGCTTCTGCTTGCATTGCTTCACGTTCAGCAATTTCTTCTGCTGTTAGTGGGCGTTCTGTTACTTCACCTGTTGCAGCATCAAAGATTACTGCTGTTAATGTTTCGCTCATTATGAGTTCCTCAATCCATAAATTTGTAAAGTTCCTACACTATTTCCTGAACTGTTAACCCTTATTCCGTCATAAGCAGTTGTAACATTCATCATTCCACCAATTGCAAAACCATAGTTTTGAGTATCTGCTTGACTAGATACGGTCTGCGCTGTCATAGTTGTATATTTTGTTAGTTGTGGATTGTATAAAGTAATACGACTTGACTGTAGTCCGATAGTATTTTTTACAACATAGCCAATTTGAAATGAACTGTTTAGTCCAGTTGACCAAACATCAGAAGCAGCGTTTGATGAGATGAATCCCCGACCAGCATAGGTGTAGTTGTTGCTTCCATTTACTGTTCCACCTGAGGCTAATTGGAACGTAACGGAACCAGTTGCACTCACATCTTCTAAGGTAAGTAAAATTTCATAATTTTTGTATGCGGAAGTAAATACGTTATTTACTTGAAAACTTGTTCCAGTTGTAAAATCAACCTTAGAAAGCAATGTCATTCCACCAAGGTTCTGCCAAGCAGCACCAGTGTATGCTTCTAACTGTGGAATAGTGGATGATGGACTTTCAGTACCAGTATCACCAACATATGTAACCATACCAGTGGTAGGGGTAGGGATAGCAGCACTACGAGTAGACTCGTTAGTGTACACACCACCTGTTAATAACTTGGAAGGGTCAACACTAGCCACATCGTAGTCAGACTCTACCCATACATCACCTGTTGCAGGTGAGGTAGGTGCAGTTGCCTGATACTTAACTGGTGGTGCTGCTACAACGGGACCTGTGTATTCCCACGCTGTACCATTCCATACTTTGATTGGGTTGACTGCCATTATTCAGATGCTCCTAATGTTGGTGCGTTTGCTATTTGTTCTTCGTATGCTGCAAATTCCTCGTCAGTCATCTCACGAACAAGGTCATCAATTTGTATAAGTGGTTTAGTCATTAGTTTGTTCCATATCCGTAAACGTAAATCGTTCCGCCAGTTAGCGTTCCTGCACCAGGGGTTATTGTAAAATCTGTGTAAGCCGTTGCGACTTTATGTACACCGTCATAACTTCCAGTAGATGTTGAAATTAAATATTTGCCGTTTAAGATGCGGGTAAATTGTGCTTTTTGCGGACATAATAATTCAAAATTAACAAAAGACGCATTACTATCTCCACCACCGACAAAACTAAATGCGCTTGCATTATTATCAACCGCGCCAAAAACTGTATTACTTGTATATTGCATGTAAACTAACGCACCGCTATAACCTGTTACAGATGCACCTAATTGCA
>NZ_JBIKSE010000093.1:0-3312 GCF_044348765.1 Arenimonas sp. | reverse complement strand
TATGTCATCAACGTTGACACGGGTGAAGTCTTGGTGGATGTTTTGGGTAAAGAACTAACGCCTTCGGCATCGGTAATCAAGACTTTGACTGCAGTAGCAGCACTTCAGAAGCTTCCGCTTGAATACAAAGCCGTGACTCAGGTGCTTGCAACCCCAAGCGAGCCATCAACACTTGTTCTAAAAGGTGGAGGGGACTTTACTCTTTCACGTTTGGGCCCTGGTGAATCAAGTGTTTACTCCAAGCCACCGAGGATAAGAAACCTTGCTAAGCAGGCTCTTGAAAAAATCCCAGTTGAGGTTCCAATAACAAAGATCATCCTGGACGATAGTTTCTTTAGCGGCGAAGCGTGGAATCCAGATTGGCCGGCCAAATACAGAACGCTTGGATACGTTTCAAACATCACGTCAATTCAGGCAGACGGCGACCGAGTTCAACCCAATCGCCTGATTTCCTCATACAGCTTCCGCAGAGGCAAAGACCCTGTGCTCACTGCAGGTGAGGCACTGCGTGCATCACTTGGGGAGCGGGCAGTCAATGCTGAGTTAGTGGTCGGAAAAACCCCGACTGACGCTTACGTGATTAGTGAAGTCCAGTCTCAGGACATGAGACAAAGCTGGCTAGGTCACATGCTTACTCACTCCGATAACACGGGAGCTGAGTTTATTGCTCGGCACGCGGCGAAGGCAGCAGGTCTCGAGGGAAGTATTGCTGGAGCTAACAAAGTTATCAAGCAGTCCCTTAGAGAGCTTGGCTTGAAGCCAAAGCCATTAGTGATTCGCGATGCTTCTGGATTATCAAATGAAAACAAAGTGCATTCGAAATTGCTAGCTGAACTAATGGTGAAAGTTGCCAAGGCAGAAAACGGACTTGGGGTTTTGACGGAGTGGATGCCAATCGCTGGAGAAACTGGAACTTTGAGATATAGATTCCAAGGAAAATCGGCCATTGCTCGAGGAAACGTAATTGCAAAAACCGGATACATTCCAGGTCTTTATGGCTTGAGCGGAATAGTAAATGCATCAGATGGCTCGCGTCTTGCTTTTGCCGTATTTGCAAGAGCTGATAGCGAAAACGGTCTTTCGGTCACCTACACTGCACAAGGCGCTATAGATCGCGTAGTGACTAGGTTCTATAGCTGTGGAGCGTCACTTACCCAGTAAGTTTCGTGGCAGACTTAACACATGTCAGCAACGAGGCTTGAGCATGATTTGCTCGGTGACTATCAAGTTCCAATAAACGCTTACTGGGGTGTTCACACTGCAAGAGCAGTGGATAACTTCCCAATCTCAGGTGTACCCATCGGTCACTACCGATCGCTAATTAGAGCTTTGGCTATTGTCAAGCAAGCAGCCGCTCAAGCAAACTATGAACTTGGTGAGCTATCTGCCGAAATCAACGATGCTATTTCCAAAGCTTGTAAAGAAGTTGCCGACGGGAAATTTGACGCCGAGTTTGTGGTGGACACGATTCAGGGTGGTGCCGGAACTTCCACCAACATGAACGCCAACGAGGTCATTGCCAACCGGGCCATTGAGATCTTGGGTGGCTCAAAAGGCGATTACGACATAGTTCACCCGCTAAATGATGTGAACAAATCACAGTCCACCAATGACGTTTATCCAACCGCCCTAAAACTTGCCCTAATTCTCGAAATCAACGAGCTGCTAAAGGCAATGGCTCACCTCCAGGGCGCCTACCAAGCTAAGGCCGATGAGTTTAAAGACGTCATCAAGATGGGCCGAACTCAAATGCAAGACGCGGTCCCAATGACACTTGGTCAGGAGTTCGCAACCTTTTCAAGAATGACCATGGAGGATATTCAAAGACTTCAGGAAACTCTTCCACTGCTTCGCGAGATTAATCTCGGCGGAACAGCAATTGGTACTGGGCTCAACGCCCCAGTTGGATATGCCCAGAAAGCGTGCTTGATTCTTTCTAAGTTGTCAGGGTTTGATTTCATAGTTGCCGAGGACATGGTTGAGGCTACTCAAGATGCTGGAGTCTTTGTGATGGTCTCTGGTGTTCTTAAGCGAATTGCGGTGAAGCTTTCTAAAACCTCAAATGATCTTCGCTTGCTTTCCAGTGGACCAAGAGCAGGTCTTGATGAGATCAACTTACCTCCAAGGCAAGCTGGCTCTTCGATAATGCCCGGCAAGGTAAATCCGGTAATCCCCGAGGTAGTCAATCAAATTGCCTTTGCAGTAATTGGCAACGACGTGACTGTAACAATGGCAGCTGAAGCTGGGCAGTTGCAGCTGAATGCCTTCGAGCCGATTATGTGCCGCGCACTAATGATGAGCATCACTCAACTGCGCCAGGGCTGCTACGTACTAGCGGATGCTTGCGTTTCTGGAATTACAGCCAACGTTGAAAAACTTCGCTCGAGCGTTGAGCGTTCCATCGGACTGGTCACAGTTATTTCACCCTTACTTGGCTATGAGAACGCCACCATTGTTGCTCAGAAGGCATTAGCTGATGGCACCAGTGTGCGCGAGGTTGTGTTGGAGCTAAAGCTCATGACTGCAGCTCAATTTGATGAGCTACTAGGAAACATTGATGCTCTAGTAAGGCCTAGGACTTCCTAGCTCGTCTTCTGATCATTAGGCCAATCGGTGCGAAGATAACTCCGAGCACCACCATTGCAAGGCCGATGTAAAAACCAACCATTGAACCACCAGAGCTCTGTTCCTGTATTGGAGCGGGAGCGATAAGTATTGGTGCCTCTGAATCTGTTTCCTGGGCTGGGGTTTCAAGTTCCAAGGTAAAAGTTGACTCACCGCTGATCGGGTGCCCATCCGAAGAAACCACTTTCCAGCGCAGGTCGTAATCTCCAGATTCACTCAAAATGATTTGAGAAGTTAAGACTGAATCCAAAACAACTATCTCGTGACTTACCCAATCACCCGAGCCAGCGAGCTTGGTTGACAGCTCTGCGCTGGTTTCGCCCTCGACAACTAGTAGCGGGTTGTTAAAGGTAAGTTTTGCCTCAAAGCTTGCCTCAGTTAGAACCGCTCCAGACGCGGGCTCTATATCAATCAGTAGGTCGTGGCCCTGTGAGGGAAACGCGAAGACAGCCGTTGCCAGTAAGGCGAGGGCAAAGGAGGATTTTAGGCGCATTGCTCAAGTCTATGCTTTAGAAAAACTGGCCTAGCAGTGAGCAGCATGCCTCTCATTCCCTATGTAATCGAGGGAAGTGATTAGATTCTCTGGCGCGAAGGTAATATTGCAGGATAGGGAGCAACCATAAATCCCTAGAGGTCGAAGCTTGCATTCGATCGGGACTACGACAGTCCCTAATCGAGTATTCAGGA
>NZ_JBIKSE010000015.1:0-36561 GCF_044348765.1 Arenimonas sp. | reverse complement strand
GGCAACCCGCCAGCTGGCGCAATTTCACCGCGCTGCAGCAGCCGAGCTATCCTGATATCGGCGTGCTGGCCTCGGTTCAGACCGAACTTTCATCGCTTCCGCCACTGGTGACTTCCTCTGAAATCCTCTCGCTCAAGCAGCGCATTGCCGATGCGCAGGAAGGCCGAAGTTTTCTGCTTCAGGGCGGTGATTGTGCCGAGAGCTTCGCCGATTGCGAGTCCGGTGTCATTTCGAGCCGCCTGAAAGTCCTGCTGCAGATGAGTCTGGTACTGGTGCATGGATTGCGCAAACCGGTAGTACGCGTGGGACGCTTTGCCGGGCAATACGCCAAGCCACGATCCGCTGACCTGGAAACCAAAGACGGTGTCACCCTGCCCAGTTACCGTGGCGACTTCATCAATGGTCCCGAATTTACCGAGTCTGCCCGCATTCCGGATCCCCGCCGCATGGTCAAAGGCCATGCGCGTTCGGCGATGACCATGAATTTCGTTCGTGCACTGATTGACGGTGGATTTGCCGACCTGCATCATCCGGAATACTGGAGTCTGGGCTGGGTCTCGCAGTCACCGCAGGCAGAAGAGTACAACAAACTCGTGCAGTCGGTCGGCGATGCCATCCGTTTCATGGAAACCATTTCCGGCGAGGCCGCACACAACGTCAACCGCACCGATTTCTACACCTCGCATGAAGCACTGTTGCTGCCCTACGAGGAAGCCTTGACCCGTCGTGTGCCACGCCAGGATGGTTGGTTCAACCTGTCAACCCATTTCCCTTGGATCGGCATGCGCACCGCGCAGCTGGATGGCGCCCATGTCGCCTATTTCCGCGGCATCGCCAATCCGATCGGCATCAAGATTTCAGCGGGCGTCACCGACGCACAGATCGCAGGTCTGTGCGAAACGCTCAACCCGGACAATGAACCGGGCCGTCTTACGCTGATCCACCGCCTCGGTGCCGACAATGTCGACAAGGAGCTTCCGCGTCTGATCCGCGCCGTCAAATCCGCTGGTGCACGCGTGCTTTGGGTCTGCGATCCAATGCACGGCAATACCGAAGCCACCTCCAACGGTTACAAAACCCGCCGTTTCGATAACATCAAAGCCGAGCTTGAACGCAGTTTCGATATTCATGCTGCAGAAGGCTCGCATCTGGGCGGCGTCCATTTGGAGCTGACTGGCGAGAACGTGACGGAATGTCTCGGCGGTGCACGCGATCTGCTCGAAACCGATCTGGAAAGGGCATATCTGTCCTCGGTCGATCCGCGCCTGAATTACGAGCAGTCGCTTGAAATCGCTATGTCGGTCGTTCATAAGCATGGCAGTCTGTGCTAGAAAGCAACGCTTGGCATATATAGCTATAACAAGCGCTTATGAGCGGCTCAGGGATTATTATTTTACATGGGTGCAAAATGCGGATAGATTCATCATTGCTCTCCTTGCAGGCCGCCTAAATGATTCATGATTCCATCCTCGATACTATTGGACACACGCCTGTTGTCCGTCTTGAACGCATTGCGCCACGGCATGTACGGATGTTGGCTAAAGTGGAATTCTTCAACCCGGCTGGTTCAGTTAAGGACCGCTTGGCTTATGCCATTATCGTGGATGCGGAAAAGCGCGGAACCTTGAAGCCGGGCCAGACCATTATCGAAGCGACTTCCGGAAACACCGGAGTCGCACTGGCTATGGTCTGTGCCGCACGTGGGTATCCGTTCGTGGCGGTGATGAGCGAAACTTTTTCGATGGAGCGCCGTAAACTCATCCGCGCTTACGGGGGCAGAGTGATTCTGACGCCGGCTGCCGAGCGTGGCAGCGGCATGGTGCGCCGCGCCCAGGAATTGGCCGATAAACATGGTTGGTTTCTTGCGCGCCAATTCGAGAATCCCGCCAATCCGGCCTATCACCGCAATACCACGGCGGCCGAAATCCTGCGCGACTTCGCTGGCGAGCGCTTGGATTATTTCGTCAGCGGTTGGGGTACAGGCGGTACGCTGACCGGCGTCGGTGAAGTATTGAAAGTGGTCCGGCCGGAAGTGCGCATCGTCAGCACTGAACCGGCCGGCGCATCGTTACTAGCCGGCAAGGAATGGCAACCGCACAAAATCCAGGGCTGGACACCAGACTTCATTCCGGCCGTGCTCAACCGCACCGTAGCCGATGATAACATCCCTGTAGATGACATTGCAGCACGGGATACCGCGCGTCGTCTGGCAGCAGAAGAGGGTCTGTTCGTCGGAATTTCAGCAGGGGCGACCTTTGCTGCGGCCCTGAAGGTGGCAGAAACAGCGCCGGAAGATTCAGTCATTCTGGCCATGCTGCCCGATACCGGCGAGCGCTATCTCAGCACCTTCCTGTTCGAGGGTGTCAACGAAGGCTCCGACGATGAGTGGCTGGACGCACTTTAAGCCCGCACATCACTTTGCACGGAGAGCGGCTTCCACCAATTTTATGGCTTTTTTGAGATCTTCGTCGTTCTTGACCTGGGTCTGCGCGGCGATTTTTCCGTCACGGCCGATGATCCAGACATTCGGCATGTAATCATCGCCGAAAGCCTCCATGACCTTACCGGTTTTATCGGTGGCGGAAATCATGGACATTTCCTTGAGCTCGGCGGTAATTTTATTAATCGTCTTAGGCTCGTCCTTCACCGCGATGGACACCACCTGAAGATTAGCCAGGCCGAGCTGTTCCTGCATGTATTCCATGGCCGGCAGGCTCTTGAAGCAGTAGTCGCACCAGGTCGCCCAGAAGTGCACCACGGTGATCTTGCCGCTGTAGTCCTGCAGGATGACTTCCTCGCCGCCTTTGGCATTCTTGCCGAGCCGGAAGGGAGCGGGGTCGCCGGCCGAGAGCTTGGCCTCACAAAGGCCGGACAACATCAGGATCAAAGGGAAAATCAGGATACGCATCATGGGCAATCCACCGGCTGAAAGGGATGCCCTAATTTAGGCAGTCTGCAGGCCGGTAGACAAGCCCCTGCATACGTAGTCAATCCGCAACAGGGATTCAGGCCATGATTACGCGACTGCCGAGGCCAATTGGCTGGGCTGTTATAAGGGGTTGTGGGTCAGGGATTGCAAAATGGGCATGCGCCTGGATCGGCGTAACCGGACCGGAGATAAAGTGTCTCATGTCCGCAGACTCCACAGCCATCGCGTTCGGCTCGTATATGCCCGGTCGGAGCACCGCAGTCGGCACAAGGCAGACCGTATAGAGGAGATTGTGCCCCGAAGCCGGGTGCAGTACAGGCCGAGCAATGTGTACAGAGTCGCTGTACCAAGCGTTCCGCCAACAATGCGATTTTGTGCATGCGGGTCGGATTCATGTGTGCCCGCATATCAGTATCGACTCGGGCCAGACCATCACGTGACAACGGTGCGAGCTCATCGATTGCCGCTGACAGGTCATCGCGGCTTCGTATGCCTTTGTATACCGGTGCTCCGGGCGTCAGTATGTTTGGACGCACGAGCAGTGCATGCTCGGGAAAGCCTGACGAAGTCATAATCGGCAATGCCTCGTCCATAGAGCGCACGGTTTTCGACTGCCAGTTGGTATCGTGGCTGATGTGGTCAAGTAGCAGGACCTGGCCATGCACGTCATCGATGAAAGCTAAAATCTCATGGTGTACCGCCATGAAACCCAGCAGTGGATCTGGACCGAAGCTGGCTTCGGTGGCCAAGCCTAAGGACAACCCGCTGATTTTCATTCCCAGGCGTGCTTTGGCGAGAACTACCTCCCCTGGTGTGCCTTGACGCTCGATATCACCGGAAAATGTTCCCAGTGCATCGGTGTCTGCCGCTACCAGATCTAGCAAGAAGCCTTTCGGCATTAAAGCAGGTGCGAGCGCAGCGGTTTTGCCATGCAGGGTGGTCACGGCGATGCGCGGATTTGAATACGTCATAAGTTTATTCACCTTGTGCCCGTGAATATTCGCGAATGCCAATAAACTCAAATGGATTTTGGATTTTCACACAAAGTCAGTCAAGCGCCAGCAACTGCCAGGCCTGTCTGGCAATCAGGGATATTACGATGACCAAGAAAACAGCACGGACGAATGCCTGTCCCTTGCGGATAGCCATATGACTGCCGATATAGCTTCCCAGCATATTGCCGATGACCAAGGGCAGCGCCAGAACCCAAAGCACGAAGCCACTCAGCAACAGCACGGTCCAGGAGCTGATATCGGCCGAGACGTTGGCCGCTTTGGATACCGCCGAGGACTTGAGGAAGTCGAGCCCGAGAAAGCTGACGAAGGCGAATACCATGATGGTGCCGGTGCCCGGCCCGATCAGGCCATTGTAAAAACCGGTGCTTGCTCCGATGGCGATGGCGGCGATGCTTTCATGTTTTGGGTGGAAGCGTCGTTCTTCCTTCATGCCAAGATCCTTTTTCAGTGCCGTGTATAAAGCCAGCACCACGCAAAGAATCAAAACCGTCCATTTCAGGACTTCCGGATCGATGCGTTTGGCAAATTGCACGCCAATGGCAGACGCGGTCATGGCGGCGGCACAGGCCGGCAGGATGATGCGGCGCTCGACATGGATTTTTCGCAGATAATTCCAGGCCGCGACCGAAGTCCCCATAATCGAGCTGGTGCGCTGGGTACCGATGGCCTGCAGGATACTCAACCCCGGATGCAGATTGAGCATGGCCGGCGTCAGTACCAGCCCGCCACCACCGACAATGCTGTCAATCAGGCCGGCGGCAAAGCCGGCGAGGGCGGTCAATAGCCAGAGCGTGGTATCGATTTCCATGGGGTCTCCGGCGCATCCGAATTACAGCATAAACAAAAACCCCGCTTGCGCGGGGTTTTCAATCAGCTCCGGCTGGCACGCTTGCGCTCGTTTTCGGTCAGATGCTTCTTGCGCAGACGGATTTCCTTCGGCGTGACTTCCACCAGTTCGTCGTCTTCGATGAAGTCCAGGGCCTGTTCGAGCGTGTATTTGATGGCCGGGCTGAGCTTGATGGCATCGTCCTTGCCGGACGCGCGCATGTTGGTCAGCGGCTTGGGCTTGATGGCGTTGACGGTCAGGTCGTTGTCCTTGGAGTGGATACCGATGAGCTGGCCTTCATAAACGTTGTCGCCTTCGGCCGCAAACAGCTTGCCGCGCTCCTGCAGCGGACCCAGCGAGTAGGCGGGGGTGGCTCCCGGGGCGTTGGCGATCATCACGCCGTTGGTACGTTTGGCGATGGCGCCCTGTTCTTTCGGACCGTAGTGGTCGAACACGTGGAACAGCAGGCCCGAGCCCTGGGTCAGGGTGCGGAACTCATTCTGGAAGCCAATCAGGCCGCGGGCCGGAATCATATAATCCAGGCGTACGCGTCCCTTGCCGTCGGATTCCATGTTCTTCAGCTGGGCCTTGCGGATGCCGAGCTTTTCCATGACGCCGCCCTGATGCACCTCTTCGATGTCGACCACCAGCTGTTCGACCGGCTCCATCTGCTGGCCGTCGATTTCCTTGATGATGACTTCCGGACGCGACACGGCGAGCTCGAAGCCTTCGCGGCGCATGGTTTCGATGAGCACGGACAGATGCAGTTCGCCGCGGCCGGATACCAGGAATTTATCCGGATCCGAGCCTTCTTCGACCTTCAAGGCCACGTTATGCAGGGTTTCACGCTCAAGACGTTCACGTATCTGGCGGCTGGTGATGAATTTTCCGCCGCTGTGTTCCTTGCTGCCAGCGAACGGCGAGTTGTTGACCTGGAAGGTCATCGAGATGGTCGGTTCGTCGACAGTCAGGGCCGGCAGCGCTTCCGGCACGTCCAGGGCGCAGATGGTATCGGAGATGCTCAGGTCGGCGACGCCGGAGATAGCGACGATATCGCCGGCTTCGGCTTCGGCCACTTCAACGCGTTCCAGGCCGAGGAAGCCGAGCACCTGCAGCACTTTGCCTTGGCGCTTCTTGCCCTGACGGTCGACCACGCTGACCGGCATGTTGGTACGCACCTTGCCGCGCTGGATGCGGCCGACACCGATCAGGCCGACGAAGTTGTTGTAATCAAGCTGGCTGACACGCATCTGGAACGGACCATCCAGATCGACTTTTGGGGCGGGAACATGCTTCATGATCGCTTCGTACAGCGGGGTCATGTCGCCGTCGCGGGCCGAATCATCCAGGCTGGCATAGCCATGCAGGGCCGAGGCATACACGATCGGGAAGTCGAGTTGCTCATTGGTGGCGCCGAGTTTGTCGAATAAATCGAACACCTGGTCGATGACCCAGTCGGGACGTGCGCCGGGACGGTCGATTTTGTTAATGACCACAATCGGATTGAAGCCCATTGCAAACGCTTTCTGGGTCACGAAGCGGGTCTGCGGCATCGGGCCATCCATGGCGTCGACCAGAATCAGTACTGAGTCCACCATCGACAGCACGCGCTCGACCTCGCCGCCGAAGTCGGCGTGGCCCGGGGTGTCGACGATGTTGATGCGATTACCGTTCCAGTTGATGGCAGTGTTCTTGGACAGGATGGTGATACCGCGTTCCTTTTCCTGATCATTGCTGTCCATCATCCGTTCGGTGGTGACCGTACGTTCGTTGAAGGTGCCCGACTGCTTCAGCAGGCAATCGACGAGAGTGGTCTTGCCGTGATCGACGTGTGCGACGATGGCGATATTGCGGAGGTTTTCAATGGACATAGGGAAGGGCTGCCTGGAGACGGCATATACGGTCAGTAAGTAAGCCGATTATTATACCCTGTTAGGGCATGTTAAGGCGATTTATGGCATCCTATTCAACCCTTATTCATTGATTCCGGAGTGTGCCATGTCCGATTTAACCGCCGTTTTGACCACCGACCGAGGTGCCATCCGCTTGAAGCTGTTCGCCGACATCGCGCCGCTGACCGTCGCCAATTTTGTCAACCTGATCCAGCGCGGCTATTACAACGGCCTTAAATTCCATCGCGTGATTCCGGATTTCATGATTCAGGGCGGTTGCCCGAATGGCGTCGGCAATGGCGGCCCGGGCTACCGTTTCGAAGATGAATGCAGCCCTAAGGCGCGCCATGGTAAAGCTGGCATGCTGTCGATGGCCAACGCCGGCCCCGGCACCAATGGCAGTCAGTTCTTCATTACCCATACCGCGACCGATTGGCTGGACGGCAAGCATACGGTGTTCGGTGAAGTGGTTTCCGATACCGATCAGGCGGTGGTCGATGCCATCCGTCAGGGGGACGTCATCCAATCCGTTGTCATTGAAGGCGATGCATCGGCGCTTCTGGCCTCGCAGGCGGAGCGTATCAGTCAGTGGAATGCCATCCTGAATGCCTGAGTCCGAAATGTGGTGTGATTCAACGAATCGGGCGCCCAGGGCGCCCGATTCCGTTTAAGGGCTTTCTGGCGTAAGTCGATGGAATCAATCGACCGGTTAAAGGCCTGCGAAGCAAGACCGTAATCGTTATCGGGAGGGGAGCTATAGCTATACTGGTTGTCGTGCGTGCGGCCGGCCAGAACATGCGCTGTCTGCCATCATGATATGATATGCCACCGATTTTCTACAACAAATTCCGGAACCGCATCATGCCTGCATTAGCCCAGCGCATCGGCCGCGCCAAACCTTCCGCCATCATGGCAGTCGCCGAAAAGGCGAAAGCCCTGAAAGCTGCAGGACGCGACATCATCAGTTTTTCCATTGGCGTGCCAAATTTCCTGCCCGGCCCACACATCTACGCAGCAGCAACAGAAGCCCTCGCCAAGGATTCCGGCCAGTACGGATCCAATCGCGGTGCTGATGCGTTGCTGGATGCCTTCTTGGGCCATATTGAACGTGCCGGTCTGACTGGTTACGCCCGGGCAAACATTGCTACCGGCATCGGTGCCAAGCACATCCTGTATAACCTGGCTGAAGCGCTACTGGATGAGGGCGATACCATTGCGTTCGCAGTGCCTTACTGGACAACCTATCAGGATATCGCCGATATTCTGAATGCCAAGTCCCTGCATCTGAAATGTCCGGCCAGCCAGAATTATAAAATCACTCCGGAGCAACTGGATAACGCGTTGCAGAAGAAGCCGAAAGTGTTTTTATTCAACAATCCGAACAACCCTACCGGAATGGTTTACAGCAAAGAAGAAATCGCGGCGTTGGCTGAGGTGCTGGTGCGCTACCCCGACACCTGGATCATCGCCGATGACATCTATCACCGCATGGTGTTCGATGGCCTTGGGTACCATAACTTCGTCCAGTTCCGGCCGGAGCTACGCGACCGCGTGATTTTCGTGGATTCCTTGTCCAAGACCTACGGTATGCCCGGCTGGCGCGTCGGCTTCATTGCCGGCCCGGAAAGCGTCGCTAAAGCCATTACCACTTTGAACTCAAACCATATCACCAATATTCCGGAAGTGGTCACTGCCGCCGCCGTTGCTGCATTGACCGGCCCGCAGGATGTGCCAATCCAGAAGAATGCCGAATTCCAGCACAAGCGTGACCTGGTAATGGCGGCCATGAATTCGATTCCGGGTCTGGTCTGTCCGCGTCCGCAGGGCGCATTCTATGTTTTTCCGGATATTTCCTGTGCTTTTGGAAGGTCGCACAATGGCAAAGTCATCGGCAACGATGTTGATTTCTGTAACGCACTTCTGGATGCCAAAGGTGTTGCCTGCGTGCCCGGTTCCGCGTTCGGTGAGCCGAAATCCCTGCGTATTTCCTATACCTGCCCGAGCCCGCAGCTGCCGGAAGGCCTGAAGCGTTTCGTCGAATTTTTCACTGAATTGACCTAATCCTGGAGAGATAGCATGAAAGCCCCCATCCGTGTAGCTGTGACCGGTGCCGCCGGCCAAATCGGTTATTCCCTGCTGTTCCGCATTGCCTCTGGTGAAATGCTGGGCAAAGACCAGCCGGTCATCCTGCAGATGCTGGAACTGCCGATGGAAAAAGCCCAGGCCGCGCTCAAGGGCGTGATGATGGAACTGGAAGACTGCGCGTTCCCGCTGCTGGCGGGCATGGTCGGTACCGATGACCCGATGGTCGCGTTCAAGGACGTCGATGTCGCCTTGCTGGTCGGTGCCCGTCCGCGCGGACCGGGCATGGAGCGCAAGGATCTGCTGCTGGAAAACGCGAAGATCTTCACCGTGCAGGGCAAGGCCCTGAATGCTGTCGCTTCGCGCAATGTCAAGGTTCTTGTGGTCGGCAACCCGGCCAACACCAACGCCTACATCGCGATGAAATCGGCGCCCGACCTGCCAGCTAAAAACTTCACCGCCATGCTGCGTCTTGATCACAACCGCGCGCTCAGTCAGTTGGCCGCCAAGGCCGGCGTTGCCGTCGGTGATATCGAAAAGATGGTGGTCTGGGGCAACCACAGCCCGACCATGTATCCGGACTACCGTTTCGCCACTGCCGGCGGCATTTCCCTGAAAGACAAGATCAACGATGCCGACTGGAATGCCAACACCTTCATTCCGCAGGTGGGCAAACGTGGTGCTGCCATCATCGAGGCGCGCGGCCTGTCCTCGGCGGCCTCCGCCGCCAACGCCGCCATCGATCACATCCGTGACTGGGTACTCGGCACCAACGGCAAATGGGTCACCATGGGCGTTCCGTCCGATGGCAGTTATGGCATTCCCGAGGGCGTCATGTACGGCGTGCCGGTGAGCTGCGCCAACGGTGAATACACCCGCATCGAAGGACTGCTGGTAGACGCCTTCAGCCGCACCGCGATGGACAAAACCCTGGCCGAGCTGGAAGAGGAACGCGCCGGCGTCGCCGATCTGCTGTAATCATGCAAGGCGGCTTCGGCCGCCTTTCACACTTTAGGGGCATTCAATGCAAACACCCGGCCAATCATTCCGTCTTGCAGTCGCCGAGGAATCACCCTTGCAGGTCATGGGTGCCATCACCGCCTATGCCGGCCTGATGGCTAAACGCACGGGTTACAAGGCGCTGTATCTTTCCGGCGGCGGCGTTGCTGCCAATTCGTTGGGTATACCCGATCTGGGCATCAGCACCATGGAAGATGTACTCACCGATGCCCGCCGCATCGTGGATGCTACCGGCATGCCGTTGCTGGTCGATATCGACACTGGCTGGGGTGGGGCATTCAATATCGCCCGCACCATCCGCAGTTTCGAGCGCATCGGTGTGGCAGCCGTGCATATGGAAGATCAGATCGGCCAGAAGCGCTGCGGCCATCGGCCCGGCAAGGAAGTGGTCAGCCTTCAGGAAATGACCGACCGCTTCAAAGCCGCTGTTGATGCCCGTACCGATTCGGGTTTCGTTTTGATGGCGCGCACCGATGCCGCTGCCGTCGAGGGATTGGATTCCGCCATAGAGCGTGCTGTCGCCTATGTTGACGCCGGAGCCGACATGATTTTCCCTGAAGCGATGAGCTCACTTGAGGATTACCGTAAATTCAAAGCGGCGGTGAAGGTGCCGATTCTGGCCAATCTGACCGAATTCGGCTCGACGCCGTTCTACAGCACCGATGAACTGCGTGATGCCGGCGTGGACATCGCCCTGTACTGCTGCGGCGCCTACCGCGCCATGAACAAGGCCGCGCTGAATTTCTACGAAACCGTCCGCCGCGACGGCACCCAGAAAAACATCATTGATGCCCTGCAGACCCGTGCCGAGCTTTATGATTTCCTGGATTATCACAGCTATGAAGACAAGCTTAATGCGTTATTCGCCGATAAGAAATAAGGAATGTCCATGAGTGAACAAGTGCTCCCGAAAGCTAAAAAATCCGTTGCACTCAGTGGCACGGCCGCCGGCAACACTGCTTTATGCACTGTCGGCCGCAGCGGCAATGACTTGCATTACCGCGGTTACGACATCAAAGATCTGGCTGACAACGCCAGCTTCGAGGAAGTTGCGCATCTGCTGGTGCATGGCGAGTTGCCGAATGTAGCTCAGTTGGCCGCGTATAAAACAAAATTAAAAAGCTTACGCGGTCTGCCGAAGTTAGTGATGGATGCTTTGGAGCTTATTCCGGCCAACTCCCATCCAATGGATGTGATGCGAACCGGTTGTTCTATGCTTGGCAACGTGCTGCCTGAAAGCGACGGACACCCGGAAGCGGAAGCCAAGGACATCGCGGATCGTTTGATGGCTTCTTTTGCTTCGATGCTTATCTATTGGTGGCACTTCACCCGCAACGGTCGCAGGATAAATGTTGAAACCGACGACGATTCTATTGCTGCGCATTTCCTGCATCTGCTGCATGACGCGTTGCCCGTTGAATCCCATGCAAGGGCATTGGACCGTTCACTGATTCTGTATGCCGAACACGAATTCAATGCCTCGACTTTCACCGGTCGCGTCATCGCCGGAACCGGTGCCGACATGTTTAGCTGCATCACCGGCGCTATAGGTGCCTTGCGCGGCCCGAAACACGGCGGCGCCAACGAAGTGGCCATGGAAATCATAGCGCGCTATGATTCGCCAGATGACGCCGAATCCGATATCCGGGCTCGGGTCGAACGCAAGGAAATCGTCATCGGTTTCGGGCATCCGGTTTACACCATCGGTGATCCGCGCAATCCTATTATCAAGGAAATTTCACGGGCACTCTGCACTGAGGGTGGAAACCGGAACCTTTTTGATATATCCGAACGGATCGAGACGCTGATGTGGGATATGAAAAAGATGTTCCCGAATCTCGATTGGTATTCGGCTTCGGCCTATCACATGATGGGTATTCCAACGGCCATGTTCACGCCATTGTTCGTCATGGCACGCACCTCCGGCTGGTCCGCGCATGTCATCGAGCAGCGTATTGACGGCAAAATCATCCGCCCGAGCGCGAACTATATCGGCGAAGAAGACCGCGAGTATTTTCCAATCGAGAAACGATGAATACCGACTACCGCAAGCGCCTGCCGAATACCATGCTTGATTATTTCGATGCGCAGGCGGCTGTTGAAGCCATACAGCCAGGTGCATATGCGCGCATGCCTTACACCTATCGTGTGCATGCGGAAAACATCGTGCGATGCGCTGAGCCATCCAGTCGCGACGACTTTCTCCGGCAGCTGATCGATATCCGGCGCGATCTGGACTTCCCCTGGTTTCCCGCGCGCGTGGTCTGCCATGATATTCTTGGCCAAACGGCCTTGGTGGATCTGGCCGGTCTGCGCGATGCCATCGCCGACATGGGTGGCGATCCGGCGCAGGTCAATCCGGTAGTGCCGGTCCAGCTGATAGTCGACCACTCGCTGGCGGTCGAGTGCGGCGGGTTCGACCCAGATGCCTTCGCCAAGAACCGCGCCATCGAAGACCGGCGCAACGAAGACCGGTTTCATTTTATCGACTGGACCAAACAGGCTTTTTGCAACGTCGACGTTATTCCGCCGGGCAACGGCATCATGCACCAGATCAACCTGGAGAAGATGTCGCCGGTGGTCCAAGTTCAGGATGGTGTAGCGTTCCCGGATACCTGTGTGGGCACCGACAGCCACACGCCGCACGTGGATGCCCTCGGCGTCATCGCCGTCGGTGTTGGCGGTCTAGAAGCTGAAAGCGTCATGCTCGGCCGTGCTTCCTGGATGCGCACACCCGAAATCATCGGTGTGGAACTCGCCGGAAAGCCGCAGCCCGGCATCACCGCGACCGATATTGTCCTAGCATTGACCGAGTTTCTCCGGCTATCTAAGGTAGTTGGGACTTATCTCGAGTTCCGTGGTGAAGGCGCAGCAGCGTTGACCATCGGTGACCGCGCCACGATTTCCAATATGGCTCCGGAATACGGGGCCACCGCCGCGATGTTCTTCATTGACGGCAATACCCTGGAGTACCTGCGGCTCACCGGCCGCAGCAATGAGCAGGTGGTGCTTGTCGAAACCTATGCCAAGGTGGCCGGCTTATGGGCCGACATGCTGTCGGATGCGCGTTACGAGCGCACGCTGCACTTCGATCTGTCCACGGTCGTGCGCAACATGGCCGGCCCCTCCAATCCGCATAAGCGCCTGCCGACCAGCGCCCTAGCCGAGCGTGGCATCGCCGATTCCGCCAAGCTAGATGCCGGCAGAGAAGATGAAGCACACGGCCTGATGCCGGATGGTGCGGTCATCATTGCCGCTATTACCTCCTGCACAAACACCTCGAATCCGCGCAACGTCATCGCTGCCGCTTTGCTGGCGCGAAATGCCAATGCCAAGGGTCTGTTGCGGAAACCCTGGGTGAAATCGTCATTGGCGCCCGGTTCCAAAGTCGTCGAACTGTATCTGAAGGAAGCCGGTCTGCTCGACGATCTCGAGCAACTCGGCTTCGGCATCGTCGCGTTTGCCTGCACCACCTGCAATGGCATGAGCGGCGCTCTGGATCCGGCCATCCAGCAGGAAATCATCGACCGTGATCTGTATGCGACCGCCGTGCTGTCGGGCAACCGCAATTTCGACGGCCGTATCCACCCTTACGCCAAGCAGGCCTTCCTGGCATCGCCGCCACTGGTGATTGCTTATGCCATCGCCGGTACTGTGCGTTTCGATATCGAAAAGGATCCGCTTGGCATCGATGCACAGGGCAACCCGATATTACTTCGCGATATCTGGCCGAGTGATGCAGAAATCGATGCGGTGGTCAAAGCCAGCGTCAAGCCGGAACAATTTCGGCGTGTCTACGAGCCGATGTTCACGGCGCGTATTGAAAGCGGCAATCCGGTTGAGCCGCTGTATGATTGGCGGCCGATGAGCACCTATATCCGCCGTCCGCCCTATTGGCAAGGGGCGTTGGCCGGAGAACGAGCACTGCGGGATATGCGGCCATTGGCGGTGCTCGGCGACAACATCACCACCGACCATCTGTCGCCCTCCAACGCCATCATGTTGGACAGTGCCGCCGGTGAATACCTGGCGAGTATGGGCGTACCCGAGGAGGACTTCAATTCCTACGCCACCCACCGCGGCGATCACCTGACCGCGCAACGTGCGACTTTCGCCAATCCGAAACTGCTCAACGAGATGGTGCGGGATGCGGATGGAAAAGTGCAGCAGGGCTCTCTGGCCCGTATCGAGCCGGAAGGGCGGGTGAGCCGCATGTGGGAAGCCATTGAAGCCTACATGGCCCGCAAGCAGCCGCTGATCATCATCGCCGGTGCCGATTACGGCCAGGGCAGCTCGCGTGACTGGGCGGCCAAAGGTGTCCGGCTGGCTGGCGTGGAAGCCATCATGGCCGAAGGCTTCGAGCGCATTCACCGGACCAATCTGATTGGCATGGGCGTACTGCCGCTGGAATTTCTTCCGGGCGAGTCCAGGCTTACCCATGGCATTGATGGCAGCGAAACCTTCGATATCCGTGGCGTTCGCAAACCCGGTGCACGTCTGACACTGATCATCCGGCGTCGGAATGGTGATGCGGTTGAAGTGCCTGTGATCTGCCGCTTGGATTCCGATGAAGAGGTGTCCATCTATGAAGCCGGCGGTGTCCTTCAGCGATTCGCGCAGGACTTCCTCGATGCGACAAAGGAAAGCTGATATGAACTCTGCGCTTCAGCTCCGTATTCCGGCCACCTACATGCGTGGCGGTACCTCTAAAGGGGTGTTTTTCCGTTTACAGGATCTGCCCAAGGCCGCCCAGCAGCACGGCCCGGCCCGCGATGCCCTACTGCTGCGGGTCATTGGTTCGCCCGATCCTTACGGCAAACATATCGACGGCATGGGCGGGGCGACCTCCAGCACCAGCAAATGCGTGATCATTTCCAAGTCCAGCCATCCCGGTCATGATGTCGATTATCTGTATGGTCAGGTGGCCATCGATACTCCTTTCGTCGACTGGAGCGGCAACTGCGGTAATCTTTCCGCGGCGGTTGGGCCGTTCGCCATCGCGCAAGGCATGGTCGATCCGGCGCGAGTGCCGCGCAATGGGCTCTGCACTGTGCGCATCTGGCAAGCCAATATCGGAAAAACCATTCTGGCGCATGTGCCGGTGCGCGGCGGTGAAGTGCAGGAAACGGGTGATTTTGAACTGGACGGTGTCACCTTTCCCGCGGCTGAGATCATGCTCGAGTTCATCGACCCGTCCGAAGAGGGGGACGATGAGGGCGGTGGATCCATGTTTCCGACCGGACATTTGACCGACATGCTGGACATTCCCGGCATCGGCGTCCTTGAAGCAACTATGATCAATGCCGGTATTCCGACCGTGTTCGTCAATGCCGCCGACATCGGCTATACCGGCACCGAACTGCAGGATGCCATTAATGGTGATGCCAAAGCGCTGGCTATGTTCGAAAGCATCCGTGCCCATGGCGCCGTCCGTATGGGGTTGATTGAAACCCTAGCCGATGCCGTTTTGCGCCAGCACACGCCGAAAGTGGCTTTCGTCGCCCCGCCGGCGGATTACACCAGCAGTAGCGGCAAGCACATCGCTGCCGCCGATATCGATCTTCAGGTCCGTGCGCTGTCGATGGGTAAACTGCATCATGCCATGATGGGCACCTGCGCCGTAGCTATAGCCACGGCGGCGGCCATTCCCGGTACCGTGGTGAATCGCGCGGCCGGTGGCGGTAGTCATGCCAGCATCCGGTTCGGACACCCCAGCGGCATCCTGCGTGTGGGCGCCGAAGCCGTTCAGGACAATGGCCGATGGACGGCGCGCAAGGCCATCATGAGCCGTAGCGCGCGCGTGCTGATGGAAGGGCTGTTGAGGGTTCCACAAGGTCCTGCCTACAGCGTTCCGGACGAAACTCCATGATGACCCTTTATCAGGACTGGCAAGCCAATACCGTGGTGGTCTGTGCGACCACCCTGGCGGTCAGTCTTGCCGTCCTGGTGCACTATGAAGGGCTGGCGCTGATCTCGAACTGGCTGGCCAAACGCCGCGAACTTCACTCCCGGCGAAAAGTGCTGTATTCGATTTTTTCAGTGCTGGCATTGCACGTCACTGAAATCTGGATTTTTGGCATCACCCTCTGGCTGACACTGGGTTACCCCGAGACCGGACTCATCAAAGGTGCCGATCCCTTGCATCTACTGGATGCAGTCTATTTTTCAGCAGTGACCTTCAATACGCTCGGCTTCGGCGATCTCGTACCGGTCGGTCCGATTCGTTTTATCGCCGGCACCATGTCGCTGACCGGGTTCGTCCTGATCACCTGGTCGGCGTCGTTCACCTATCTGGAAATGGAACGCTACTGGCGGAAGTAAGATTGCCTAGAGCCGCGCCGCCAGTTCAGCGCCTTGCGCGATGGCGCGTTTGGCATCCAGCTCTCCGGCCTGCTCGGCACCGCCGATGAGGTGCGTGCTGAGGCCAAGACTCTGCAATGCCTCATGCAGCGTACGGTGGGGTTCCTGGCCAGCGCACACGATGACATGATCGACCGGCAACACCATGGCCTCGCCGCCTTTTTTGATATGCAGGCCGGCATCATCGACTGCCACGTATTCAATACCGCCCCAGGCCTGTACGCCGCCCATCTTGAGCGCCGCCCGGTGAATCCAGCCGGTGGTCTTGCCCAATCGTGCCCCCGGTTTTCCGGGACTGCGTTGAAGTAACCAGATCTGGCGTGCCGGCGCATGCGGTTCGGCTTTGCACAGTCCGCCTTTGCTTTCGAACGAGGGGTCGACACCCCATTCCTGCATCCAGCGCCGCGCATCCAGGCTTGAGGACGCTGCATGCAACAGGAACTCAGCGACATCGAAGCCGATGCCACCGGCGCCAAGGATAGCGACTGATTTGCCGACCGGCGCGTCATCGCGCAGCACATCGAGGTAGCCGAGCACTTTCGGATGATCGCTTCCCGGCAGGCGCAGGCCGCGCGGCGTGATGCCGGTGGCAATCACGATCTCGTCGAATCCGTACTGCTGCAGCTGGGTCGCATCCGCCGTCTGGCCGAGTTTCACGGTAACGCCGGTTTCTGCCAGTAGATTGCGGTAATAGCGCAGGGTCTCGTGAAACTCCTCTTTGCCAGGAATACGTTTGGCATAGTTGAACTGCCCGCCGATTTCCGATGCGGTTTCGAACAAGGTAACGTCATGGCCACGTTCTGCGGCGACAGTGGCGAAACTCAGCCCGGCCGGGCCTGCGCCAACGACCGCGATGCGTTTCCTCAAGGCCGCAGGTTGATAGTTGAGTTCGGTTTCGCGGCAGGCGCGTGGATTGACCAGGCAGGACGCTTTTTTGTTTTCGAAAACGTGGTCCAGGCAGGCCTGATTGCAGGCGATGCAGGTATTGATGAGATGTGTTTTTCCGGTCCTGGCCTTGTTCGGCCATTGCGCGTCGGCCAACAGCGGGCGTGCCATCGAAATCATGTCTGCCTGGCCATCAGCGAGAATCCGCTCGGCCACATCCGGCATGTTGATCCGGTTGGTAGCGACCAAGGGTAGTTTGACGTGGGGCTTCAGCTTTCCGGTCACCCCGGCGAAGGCCGCACGCGGCACCGAGGTGGCGATAGTCGGTACGCGTGCTTCATGCCAGCCGATGCCGGTGTTGATGATGGTAGCGCCGGCTGTTTCGATGGCTTTGGCCTGTTCGACGATTTCCAGCCAGGACAGTCCCTCGGGTACCAGTTCCAGCATGGAAAGGCGATAGATGATGATGAAATCCGCACCGAGGGCCTCACGCATCCGGGAAACAATTTCCACCGCGAAACGCCGGCGCTTCGCCGCATCACCGCCCCAATCATCACCGCGGCTGTTCACCTGCGGTGAGACGAACTGGTTGATCAGGTAGCCTTCAGATCCCATGACTTCGACGCCGTCATAACCGGCCTCGCGCGCCAATTCGGCACTGCGTACGTAATCACGGATGGTGTTTTCGACGTCGCGTGCGCTGAGGGCCTGGGGCGTGAACGGGTTGATGGGTGCCTTTTGGGCCACTGAGGATACGGAGAGCGGGTGGTAGCCATAGCGTCCGGCATGCAGAATCTGCATGGCAATCCGCCCTCCCGCGCCATGCACTGCATCGGTAACCAGACGGTGCGGTGCCACTTCAAGCCGCCAGCTCAGTTTGCCACCGAAGGGTTTCAGCCAGCCGCGGATGTTGGGCGCAATGCCTCCGGTAACCATCAGTCCGGCACCGCCTTCGGCACGCTCCTTGAAGTAGGCTGCCAGTTTGGGATAGTCGGAACGCTTGTCTTCCAGGCCGGTATGCATGGACCCCATGAGAATGCGGTTGGGCAGAGTACAGAAGCCAAGGTCGAGGGGGCGGAACAGCTGCGGGAATTCAGGAGAGCTCATTGGGAACTTGCCTTGTGCGATGGGATGGTTTGGCGATTCAGACCATACTTAGCAGTATAGTTAAAAACTGATTAAAAATAGTCAGAAATACATCAATAGCTCAGTAGCCTGATCAGAATCTGAGGGCGAATTCGGCCTGATAGCGCAATAAAATTCAACCGGTTAGCGGTGTTTCCGGAAGTTAAACGCCTGCTTGGCTGACCCTCTGATTTATGACCTAGACGTCACGTCCTTTGCGGTAACGGAAAACAGGAGATAAATTACTTGACCGAAAATAGTAGGTAATTCAAACGCATGGACTCTCATATTCGGAGGGGTTTTGGCATAAAAAGCTTGCAATTACCCCCCTAAAGTGTTATTTTGATGTTAACGATTCGATCAGGGTTTACGGTCGTTGACACTGCGGGCGCAAAAGCCTGTATCGATTTGTAGCAACTTTCCACATGTAAATGGAGATGTAAAAATGAAGAAAAATCTACTGGGCCTTGCTCTTCTCGGCGCTATCGGCTTCTCGCAAGCTGCTGCTGCACAGGAATTCGATGACCGTTGGTACCTTTCCGGCACCGTCGGCGTTCTCGGTACCGATGGCGATCGTCTTGATGCCTCAAACTCCGAGCTTTTGGGCGTTGGCGTGGGTAAGCGTCTGTCCGAAAACTTCGGTTTAGAAGTGACCTACGACCAAGCCAGTCCGAATATCGACATTAACCCTTTAAAAGGCGATGTGAACTGGGACCTGGATTCAATCTTCCTCAACGCCCGTTACTACTTCACCAAAGACGGACGCGCTTGGGATCCGTACGTTGTTGCTGGCCTTGGCGCGACAGACCATAACGTCGCCGATGGCAATTATGAGGGGGCTGAATGGGCCTCCAAGCTCGGCGCTGGTGTTGAAACTGACCGTCGCAAGCGTGTTGATTTCCGTGTTGAAGCTGGTGCCCGTTTTGACAGCCACACCGAAAACGACAACACTGTTGGTGACATCGGTGGTTTCGTTGATCTGTACGCCGCGGCTTCGATCCTCGTGAAGCTGGGTGACTTGGCCGGCCCGGTGGTTGCTGCCCCGACCTGCGATGTCCTCGACGGTGACAATGACGGTGTCAACGATTGCAACGACAAGTGCCCGAACTCCGAAGCCGGTCAGACCATCGGCGCCGACGGTTGCCCGGTCAAGCTGAGCATCGACCTGAAAGGCGTGAACTTCGACTTCAACAAAGCCACCCTGCGTCCCGACGCAGTCGTGATCCTTGACGAAGCCGTTGCCGTGCTGGCCAAGTATCCGGAACTGCGTGTTGAAGTCGCCGGTCACACCGACCTCTGTGGCAAAGACACCTACAATCAAGATCTGTCGCAGCGCCGTGCCCAAACCGTGTATGACTACCTGACCGGCAAAGGCATCGACGCCGGCCGTCTGGCGGGTCCGAACGGCTATGGCGAAGGCCGTCCGCTGGAAGCCACCGAGCAAAACTTGCCGGCTTGTAAGAGCGAAACCAACCGCCGTACCGAACTGAACGTTCAGAACTAAGCGGTTCAAAGCGTCAAGAAAAGCCCGGCTTCGGCCGGGCTTTTTCATTGTCTGCACGTCAACGACTCGGTATAGTGGACAGATGTGCGGGCTGCTGCAGCCTTCCTCCGAATCTTGCTGATGCCAGGAAACAATCCTAATGTCCATCCCATGTCCCCATGCCCTGAATAATCTACGCCTGTCGTTGTTACTCGTCGCCGCTGTGCTTTCAGGTTGCGCGCGCGAACCCGACAATGCTGCCGATGTGGTGTATTCCGGGGGTGATATCCTGAGCATGGCCGGCGATCAGCCCCAGTATGTGGAAGCGCTGGCGGTCAAAAACGGCAAAATCAGCTTCATCGGCACCCAGGCCGAGGCCGACAAACTGATCGGAAAAGCAACTCTAGAGGTCAATCTGCAGGGAGCTACTGTTATACCTGCCATTGTGTCCTCTGGTATGGTGCCGGCAATGAATTTTGAGGCTGATTCGCAGGCCCCGAATTGTTGGACTGGCATATCGCCTGCAACATCTCGAGCTGTGATTCAAGCACTCGACATCACGTTAAAGAATCGGAAGGCATTCGGTGCCGACAGTATTTTCTGCAATGGATTCGACCCCGCTGCTTTTGGAAATTCACCTGCACTAACCGAGGCCGATTTGAGTGAAGCATTCCCCAGGAATCCAGTAGTATTGATTCAAGCCGGAGGAACTGGAATTCTCAGCAACAATTCTGCAAAAGAGCGATTCTCACTGGACACCTATAAGGTCTTGAAGGGTGCAATGCTGCAGGAGTCCGGTGGATTGCGGGTCGGCCAATCTGCAGACTTCATGTTATTGGATAAAAACCCGCTAAAAGTAAATTCCGAACTATTGTCCGTAATTCAGATTACCCAAGCTTTTGTCGGAGGTAAATTGATTGCAGATGCTCCTAAGAATTTGTCAATGCTCACTTCTCTCGATGTGAATGCTGCACTTGTTCATGAAAAGTCGATTCTTGCGGAAATTGAAGGACAGCGCGCAATTGAGGCCGCCAAAAAGACTGCTGCAGCTGCCGCTGCCGCTAAAAAGACGTCCATTGTGACCAAGAAGGTTAATGCTGAAACCAAGACGAAGCCTGCGACTGCATCAGCAGCTGAAAAGCAACAGCCCCAGCGTTCCAATGAAAAGAAACCGCTGGCATCGAAGCCCGCAGCTGTCGAAACTCCGGCGCTGGAAGAAGCACCGAAACCGAAAGAAGTACGTTTCAACATGACCCAAGATGGCAAGAAGATGACGCCGGAAGATTTTGATGCTTGGATGAAAGCACAAGGCATTCGCATAGTGCCGGCCAAGCCGGTGGAAGCGGCTCCGGCAGATGTCAAGAGAGACGGCGGCTAAAATTCCTGGGTTCTGGATAAAAACCCGGCTCAGCCGGGTTTTTTATTGGTGAAGCGGTAATGCGCCACCATCCATTCGTTACCGTCGTTGTACGCGAATAGCTCGGCGCAGGCCATCCAGAACATACGCCAGCGCTGCGACCAGACCGCGGCCTGTTCGGCGCCATAGGTTGCCGAGAGGATTTCCAGAATCCGCGCGCAGTTGCGATCCTGATTTTCCAGCCATTGGTTGCTGGTGCGGGCGTAATGGCGGCCCGGAACCAGCCAGCGCCGTTCTATCGCCAGATCATCGGCGAAATGCAATAGAGTATCGGCCGAGGGCATCAGTCCACCGGTGAAGAAGTATCTTCCCATCCAGTTGTCATCGCCGCCGGTTTCGAACGGATACATCAGATAGCGATGTACGAAGATGTGCACGAACAGCTTGCCATCCGGTTTCAGCCAACGGCTGATGCCATTCAGTAAACTGCGGTAGTTGCGCATGTGCTCAAACATCTCCACTGAAACACAGCGGTCGAACCGACTGTTTTCGAAATCCAGCACGTTGACGTCGCGCGTCAGCACCGTGACATTGCCGAAACCGCGCTCAAGACATCGCGCCTCAATATGAGCGCGTTGTGTTGCCGAATTGGAAACGGCGGTAATGCGTGAATTCGGATACTGTTCAGCCATCCACAGGGTCAACGAGCCCCAGCCGCAGCCGAGTTCCAGGATGTCCTGGCCATCGACCAATTCCGCGCGTTCGCCGTACATCTGCAGCATGTGTTCCTCGGCGGCATCCAAGGACTCATTGCCCTTGGGATAAAATGCCGAAGAGTACTTGAGGCGTTTTCCGAGGCAGAGCTGGAAGAACTCGGTGGGAAGCTCATAGTGCTGTTCGTTGGCCGCCTGTGTTTCGATAGCGATTGGGCTGGATTTCAATTCGGCAATCAACTCATTGAAGCGTGCATCCGCCAGGCCGCAATCGGTGAATCCTTCATCCTGTAATCGTTGACGGCAGAGTTGCCGGATGCCATACCGGATGATCGCATCCGGCAGCAGACCACGTTCGGCGAAATCGAGAAGGCTCATAAAGCTCCGTTTTTGGATATCGAAGGGGGTAGGGGAAAGAAAGCGCTAACCTCGTTCTGATAACGCCGGTAGTCATCGCCGCGCGAGCGCAGCGCCTGTGCTTCGGTCCACGGGATGCCGCTGACGCGGTACAGGAAGGCCAGCATGACCACCGGCCCGATCAGGCTCAGCCAGAACTGCGGACTGCCGATTGCAAGGAACAGGTAGGCGAACCAGTGCAGCCATTCGAAAAAGTAATTCGGATGCCGCGACCAGGCCCACAATCCGTTCCGGCAGGTTTTACCGCGGTTTGCGGCATTGCCTCGAAATGTGGCGAGTTGTCGATCAGCCAGCCACTCTCCGGCAACGCTGAGGACAAAAACAGCTACTGCGGCGAAAAACCAGAAATCAAGCGTCACGTTTGTATTGTTCGCGGCTGCTATGAACGGCAGACTGAACAAGGCCACGATGACCGCCTGCCCCTGAAAGAACACGAATAGCTTTACCGGGCTGCCGTTCCATGCCGCGCGCAAGGCCTGATAGCGGCCGTCTTCGGGCTCATGGCGAACCCTGATGAGCAGGGAAAGGAAGAGGCGCAGCCCCCACAGTCCTGCAAACAGGCCTACAGAAAAGCGTGCCAGTGTCGAGCCCTCGGCCACATCCGCGCAGAAACCACCGGCAATTGCCATCAGACCAGCCCATGCCACATCCACGATGCCGATATTGCGAATCTTCAAGGCAAGCATCCAGACCAAGGCCATGGCAGCGGCGCTGAATCCGAAAATGATGGCGACGGTCGTAAGCAGGCTCATGCGGTCTGTCCTTTTTCTGTGGAGGTACTGCGCAGATCAAGCCAGCGGATCACGCTGAGTCCGATGCCCCAGACCAAACCGATCCAGAGTGCGCATTCAAGGGTGCTGCCTTGGACGGACATCGCCTCGAAGCGCATGGTGGCGATGCCATAGGCAACCGGGCCGCCGAGCAAACCGAACAGGAAGGTGGGCAGTGCTTTGGCGTAGATGCTGCGGAGCGAGTGGTTCAGGGTCAGCGCGAAGCCCAGCCAGAGCGCCATGATCCAAACCGGCGCTAGACCGGGTAGGGGATATGGACAGGCGAACTGCAGGCTCTGGGACTGCACGAGAATGCTGTCCATGAAGAAACCCAGCGGAAGTGCAATGCTCAGGGTACGCAGATCCCTGTTGCGTTCCCGGGTGAATGCCAGCGTAAGCGCCGTAAACAGAACTGCGACGACCAGACCCGGCCACCAGAGGCCGCGCCCGGCGCCGATGACGCTCACCAGCCAGACCGCCTGGAAACCGAGGACGTTCAGCACGGTCCATGACCAGGCAGGCATTTTTGCCATGTTCATCCGGGATACCTTTCCTTACCCAGCAGCAAGTGCACGTCGCTGATGGATTCTTCCAAGAAACCGGCCTCGCAGTAGGCCAGATAGAAATCCCACATGCGCAGGAAACGCCGGTCATAGCCCAGCGCCACAACGTCGGCTTCACGGGACAGGAAACGCTCACGCCAGGCATGGATGGTCTTGGCGTAGCTGTCACCGATGTCCTGCAAGTCGAGCAGGCGCAGATGACCAGCCTGCGCCGCGGAAGCGACCATGCTGCTGACGCAGGGAATGTAGCTGCCCGGAAAGATATAGCGTTTGATGAAGTCGACACTGCCGAGTGCTTGCTGGTAGCGGTGGTCTTCGATGGTGATGGCCTGGATCAGTGCTTTACCACCAGGCTTGAGCAGGCTGGCGCATTTTTCGAAATAGATGTCCTGGAACTGATGGCCGATAGCTTCGATCATTTCAATAGAAACCAGTTTGTCGAAATTGCCTTTGAGGTCTCGGTAATCCTCGAACAGGAGTGTGATACGATCCTGCAGGCCTTCGGCGGCGATCCGTGCTTTGGCCAGATCGTATTGTTCCCGGGAAATCGTGGTGGTGGTGACACGGCATGCGGTGTGCTTGGCGGCATAAATCGCCATGCCGCCCCAGCCGGTACCGATTTCGATCAAGTGGTCATCTGGACCCAGTTCCAGCTTTTCACAGATCAGCTGAAGCTTGCGTTGGGAGGCTTGCTCAAGGGTCATGCCATCCCGGTCGAATACCGCCGAGGAATACATCAGACTGGGGTCGAGGAACAGTTCGAAAAGGGCGTTGCCAAGATCGTAATGCGCGGCAATGTTTTTCCGGCTTCCGCTGCGGGTATTGCGACGCAAAGCATGCGCGGCCTTCATCAGCCAACCGGCGATGCGGGCACCGCCTCCTTCCATGGCATCCAGAAGATTGCGATTGCGGATCAGAAGCCGCATCAGACCGACCAGATCATCCGTCTGCCAATCTCCGTCCATATAGGATTCTGCTGCTCCGACCGATCCCCCGAAAGCGAGCTTGCCGAAAAAACGGCTATCGGCGATGGTTAATGTGCCGAAGCCGGGCTGGTCCGTGTCACCATAGGTCCGGCACGTGCCGCTCTCAGACATCTGCAGATGGCCATGCTGCAGCTTGCCAAGTTTCGCGAGGACCTGGTTGCGTACCAGGGCATCGATACCGGTCAGTCGCTGGCCGCTGGTTATAGTATCTGATTCAGTTCGGATCATGGTCGGCCTTGGGATGGGAATGGAATGGAACCCGCTTGAGCCAAAGCCTAAACGCATTCCAGTAGATGCCGAACGCCACCGTGGCGCTCATCCAGGGTTGCAGCAGGAGCTGATGCTGTAGATTCAATACCGTCAATTGTCGCCGTTGCAGGGTCAAGGTTGCGTCAAATTGCTTCTCGTCAACCCGTTCGACCCGCATGTAAACATTCAGGCGGTCCTCCGGTTGGCTGAACCGCCAATCGTACTCAAGGTCCATGGGCAGAAACGGCGAAACATGAAAACGCTTCGGGAAATGCCAATGGCCAAGGCCATCTTCGGTAGCCACAGAATCCAGCGGCAGAAAATAACAGTGGCGTTCACCCCACGGAGTATTGGTGATTTCCGCGATAATCCAACGCAGTGTGCAACCGTCCGGAGCGAAGCCATAGTAAAAGCTGACGGGATTGATGACGAAGCCGAATACGCGCAGGTGGGTCAGTAGGAAAATCGGCCCTTCGTGCTCGGTACCTGTTTCGCTTCGCACATGCCGGCGAACGGCGGTGTCCAGCGGCAGCGAGGCGTCCCCGAAATAATCCGCGCGCCGGTAGCCGAGCCAATTGAAACCTTTGGTCGAGCAGAACCAGAAAGGCTTCAGTGTTTGTTCAATCCGGCTGATGTCGAGGTAAAGCTGGAAAATGCGGTAACGGAAAGCATGTGCTTTGGGGGAAAAGCGTCGATGACCGATATGCCCGACGTAAATCGCATCGGTCTGCACCTGACTCATAAGGCGAGGATGTCTCGGGCGACCTCATGGCCGCTGCGGAAACCGTCTTCATGGAAGCCGAACCCCCAATAGGCACCGCAGAACCAACTCCGGCGCCTGCCCTGGAGTTCGCTTCGCCGAGACTGTGCACGGACCATGGCATGGTCGTAGACCGGGTGGTGATAGTGCATGACCGCGAAGATTTTTTCCGGATCGATCTGGCTGCGCTGGTTCAGGCTGACGATAAATGGTTCTGGGCAGTCGATACCCTGCAGGATATTCATGCAGTAACTGACCGAGCAGGGCGCGCCCGGCTCGCTGGGAATATCGGCATTCCAGGCGGCCCAGGCGCGACGGTCGGGTGGCAGCACCGAAGCATCACGGTGCAGTACGGTTTCATTGGCCTGATAGCGAATGGCGCCCAGAATTTCGCGCTCAGCGGTATCGGCATCGGCCAGCATCATCAGCGCCTGATCACTGTGACAGGCGAACACGACCTGGTCGAAATTCTCGGTACCGTGATTTGTGGTGACGGCTACCGTGTCATCGGTACGCAGTACCCGTATCACTGCTGCATCAAGACGTACCGTAACCGGCCATTCCTTGGAAATTTTCTCGATGTAACTGCTGGAACCATTTTCAAGAACCCGCCAGAGCGGTCGACCACTGATCTGCAGCATGTGGTGGTTGGCCATGAATGCCACCAGGTATTTTGCAGGAAAATCGAGAATACGCTGGCTTGGCGAGGACCATAGGGCGCTAGCCATCGGGATCAGGTGGTTATCAATGAAGAAGCTGCTGTATCCGTTGGCATGAAGATAGTCGCCCAACGCCGGACCCTCCTCATGCGAGGCCAATAGGGCGGGGCATTCAACATAGAATCGGCGGATATCCGCCAGCATGCGCCAGAATTGCGGTGACAACAGGTTGCGCTTCTGGCAGAACAGACCGCTAAGATCATGTGCGTTGTAGTACATGCCGAGTGCACGGTTATAAACCGCAAAACTCATTTCTGTGGTTTTGGTTGGAACGCCCAGTTCCTTCAGGAAGTCGCTGAACAGGGGATAGTTTTCCGGATTATGGACGATGAAACCGGAGTCGATGCGGTAATTTCTTGCTCCCATGGCAATGTCATGGGTATGGGTGTGGCCACCCAGTCGACTTTCCTTTTCGAGCAGCACGACCTCATGCTGACTGCACAGAGCCCATGCCGCACTGATGCCGGCGATGCCGCTGCCGATGACCGCGATCTTCACGCCGTTTGCCGTTTGACGTGAACGGGAACGGGCTTGAGGTCCCATGCCAGTCCCAGTGCCTGCATACTGCGCAGGACAAGATAGGTCAGATCGAGCTCCCACCAGAAAAAGCCCTGGCGACAGCTGTTCGGGTAGTGGTGGTGGTTGTTGTGCCAGCCTTCACCGAAGGTCAGCACGGCCAACAGGGCGTTGTTTCGGCTGTCGTCGCCGGTATCATAGCGGCGCCGTCCCCAGACATGGGCGATGGAATTGATGCTGACCGTAACATGAAACAACAGCACGGTCGAGAGCACGAATCCCCAGACCAGCAGTTGCGGGCCTGAGGTGCCGAGTCCGGGGGCAACGCGCTCAAGCAGCGTGCCGATACCGAACAGCAGGACAGCCAGAGTGAACGGTGCAACGATGTCGAAACGGTTCAACCAACGCAGGGCTGGTCGTTTCGCAAAATCCTGGATGACACTGTAATCGGTCGCAAAAGCCTCGTGTTTGAGGAACCAAGCCATGTGGCTCTGCCAAAAGCCATGACGGGGGCTGTGCAGATCAAGCTCGGAGTCGGAATGCCGATGATGTTTGCGGTGGTGGGCGGCCCACCACAGCGCGCCACGCTGGGAACTGCTTGCCCCGATGAAGGCGAACACCGTTTCGACCCACGGATGGGTTTTGAAGGTCTTATGGGAGAAATAACGGTGGTAAAAGCCGGTGATGGCGAACATGCGAACAGCATAGGTCAACAGAAGTGCAATGAGAGCAGTATTCGAATAGCCCACCCAAAATACGGCAAAGCAGGCAAGATGCAGGGCAATGAACGGAGCAACTCTCAGCCACGCGATTCCCGAGCGCTGTTCCGGGCTTTCGGCCTCGCTGTCAAACCAGGCAAGAATGGAGGCGCTACGATCAGATTTCAGAGTCATTGAGGCATTTTCGGTTCGGGGCGGTGATACTGCCGTGAAGGCTTATATAGCGATTTCAACCACGCAATTGAGTGTGTTAGCGATGAAACAGTTACGGTGCGCACTGTCATGGAATCGCTGCAACTCCTCGGCAGTGGGTTGATTATCACCCAAAAATTTAACCGATGGATTCAGGCTGCAATGCGTAATCGCCATGCGGCCTTCGGCATTCTTGCCCAGAGTGCCGACTGCTCGATCGGAGTAGTCAGCAATGGAATAACCCCGTTTGCTGACAATGGCGAGGAAGGTCAGCATATGGCAAGAGGCCAGAGCCGCCAGCAGGAGGGTTTCCGGATTAGCTGCCGCCGGATTACCGTGATAAGCCGGAGCTGAGGAGTTCAGCAGTTCGTGGCCATTTTCCAACCGTACGGTGTGGTCACGGGAAAATGTAGCGGGTTGTTCGGGATGCGGTGATGCAATCCAGTGAACTTCTGCGGTGTGTTCAGCCATGGCGGCCTCCTTTAGATTGACTTATTCTACACGGATGAACCGCGCATCCAACTCCAGCAAACGTTACGGGCTTGCCCGTGTACTCTCGAAAATGGGTCTGGCTTCGCGAACCGAGGCAGCCCGTCTGATTCTTGCCGGTGCCGTTCAGGTCAACGGGAAAGTCATCAGAGATCCGGAGTATCCGATCCGCATGGGGCTGGACCGTATCGAAACCGGGAAGGGCGGTGCGGAACCCCGTCCGTTCATGGCCATCATGCTGAACAAGCCCCGGGGACTGGTGACAACGCGCTCGGACGAACGCCAACGGGCAACCGTCTACGATTGTCTTCCCGCCGACATGCCTTGGCTATCGCCGGTGGGCAGATTGGACAAGGCCAGCGAGGGCCTTCTGCTGTTTTGCAATGACCCTGTCTGGGCTGCAGGCATCACCAGCCCGGAAACCGGTCCGGACAAAACCTACCATGTCCAGATTGATTGTGTTCCTGAGCAGACACTCTTGCAACGGCTACGGGCGGGAGTAGAAACCGATATCGGATTCCTCTCGGCCAAGCGCATTGAGCTGCTTCGTCAGGGTGAAAAGTATGCCTGGCTCGAAATCGTCCTTGATGAGGGCCGCAACCGGCAGATACGGCGACTACTCGAGAGCTTCGACATCGGTGTGCTGCGCCTGATCCGCACCGCCATCGGCGGCTTGCACCTGGGCGATCTGCCGAAAGGGCAGTGGCGACAACTGACCAAGCATGAGTTGGCCTTACTGAATCAGGCCTAGTTCACGTCCGACTTTGGTGAAGGCAGCAATCGCACGTTCGAGATGCTCCCGGCTGTGTGCGGCACTCATCTGCGTGCGAATGCGTGCCTGCCCTTTGGCCACTACCGGGAAGAAGAAGCCTACGGCATAAATCCCTTCATCGAGCAGACGGCGCGCAAATTCCTGGGCCAGAACCGCGTCGAATAGCATCACTGGTACGATCGGATGTGTTCCGGGTTTGATGGTGAAGCCCGCCTTTGTCATCTCCTCACGGAAGAATCGGGTATTGTCCTCGAGCTTGCGGCGCAGGTCATCGGCACCGGCCAGCATATCGAAAACCCGGATGCCGGCCGCAACCACCGGCGGTGGCAGCGAGTTCGAAAAAAGATAAGGCCGTGAGCGTTGGCGCAACAGTTCGATGACGGCTTTCGGCCCGGTGGTGAAGCCGCCCAGCGCGCCACCGAGCGATTTGCCCAATGTTCCGGTGAAGATATCGATTTTATGCAGGACGCCATGCACTTCCGCCGAACCACGCCCGGTAGCCCCCAGAAATCCGGTGGCATGACATTCATCAATATGCACCAAAGCGTTGTACCTTTCAGCAAGTGAAGTCAGCTCGGCGAGCGGGGCAATCGAGCCGTCCATCGAGAATACGCCATCAGTGGTAATCAATTTGATTCGGCAACCGGCGGCATCCGCGGCCTGTAATTGGGCCTCTAGGCCGGCCATGTCGCAATTGTCGTAACGAAACCGCTTGGCCTTGCAAAGGCGGACGCCATCGATGATCGAGGCATGGTTGAGCGCATCGGAAATAACGGCATCGTTCTCGCCGAGTAGCGGTTCAAACAGGCCACCATTGGCGTCGAAGCAGGCGGCATACAGGATGGCGTCTTCGGTTCCGAAAAAGGCCGCGATCCGCGCTTCAAGCGTTTTGTGCAGATCCTGGGTCCCGCAGATGAAGCGGACCGAGGCCATGCCGAAACCGTGCGTGTCGAGGGCCTCTTTGGCGGATTGGATGATGTCGGGGTTGTCGGCCAAACCGAGGTAGTTGTTGGCACAGAAATTGAGCACGGTCCGGCCATCTTCCAGCTCGATTTCAGCGGATTGGGCGCTGGTGATGATGCGTTCCTGCTTCAGCAGACCCTGTTTTTCAATGGCATCCAGTTCGGATTGATAGAACTCCAGGGCATTTTTGTTCATGGGTATCATTCTCTGTAGATGCCGTCATTTTACATGAAAATCCCTGTATTACTTTATAACATATTGAAATATATATTTTAATTACAGGCCCGTGACGATGGTATATGCCATGATGTTGAATTGTGAACGAATATTGAACAGTGTTGAATAAACAACAACATGCTATCTAAATTGCTAAAAATACGTTAACATCATCTCCAGCTAACGGGTTCAAAACCGGTAGACAGGGGGCATTTTCCGTTTTTTGTTAGACCAAACCATTGGAGATTTCGCAATGCAAAAGAATCTGAAAGCCGCCATTCTGGCCGCTCTGCTCGCAGCCCCGGCTGTTTCCTTCGCCCAAGAAGCCGAAGGATCGAACTTCAGCTGGAATGCCGGTATTGTGTCCGACTACGTGTTCCGTGGTGTTTCCCAATCGGGCAAAGACATCGCGTTTCAAGGTGGCGTTGACTACGCCTTTGGCGACAGCGGCTTCTATGCCGGCGCCTGGGGCTCGAACGTTGACTTCCAAGCAGCTGACGGCCCGTCCATCGAACTGGATGCCTATGTCGGTTATAACACCGATCTGGGTGACAAGTTCAACTTTGATGTCATGCTGACCCGTTACACCTACCACGGTGCAGATTCCACCTACGGTAATAGCGATTACAACGAACTGATCACCAAGTTCGCCATGAACGATGTCGCCACCCTGACTGTCGGTTACACCAACGACTACAGCAATACCGGCGAAAATGTGACCTATGTGAACCTCGGCAACAGCTGGGATCTGGGCAGCGATTACAGCCTGAACGCCGGTTTCGGCCGCACCTTCGCCGATGCCGGTGATTACAACGACTGGAACGTCGGCGTCAGCAAGAGCTTCGGCGCGCTGGAATTCGGTCTGAACTACTACGACACCAACCTGAACTTCAACGCTTCCGACTCCGTCGTGCTGAGCGTCAAGATCGGCGGCTAATTCAGCCGATACAAATGAAAAGGGGCGCTCCGGCGCCCCTTTTTTATCCTTGGTATTGTTGCACAGCGACTTACCAGGTACAGACGACCTTGCCACAGACACCGGCTTCCATCAGATCGAAGCCCTTCTGGAAGTCATCGATGTGGATTTGATGGGTCAACACTTTTTGTAGCGGGAAACCGGTCAATACCATCTGGGTCATCTTGTACCAGGTTTCGTACATTTTCCGGCCGTAAATCCCTTGCACGGTTAGGCCCTTGAAGATGATGCGGTCCCAGTCAACGCCGGCGCCTTTTGGCAGAATGCCGAGCAGGGCGACTTTGCCGCCATGGTACATGCAGTCGAGCATGTCGTTGAAGGCCTGTGGAACGCCGCTCATTTCCAGGCCGACATCAAAGCCTTCCATATGCAGCTCGGCCATCACGTCTTTCAGGCTTTGTTTTGCCACGTTGACGACACGTGTGGCGCCCATGTCCGCCGCGAGCTTCAAGCGGTAATCATTGACATCGGTCACCACCACGTTGCGGGCACCGATATGCTTGCAGATGCCGGCGGCGATGATGCCGATCGGGCCGGCACCGGTAATCAAGACATCTTCGCCGATCACGTCGAATTCCAGCGCGCAGTGGGCGGCATTGCCATAGGGATCGAAGAAGGCGGCCAGTTCACTCGGAATCTGATCGGGAATCGGCCAGAGATTGGAGGCCGGCATCACGATGTATTCGGCGAAGGCTCCGTTACGGTTCACCCCGATGCCGACCGTATTCGGACACAGGTGCTGGCGTCCAGCCCGGCAATTCCGGCAATGGCCGCAGACGATATGCCCTTCGGCCGAGACGCGGTCGCCTAATTGGTAGCCGGTCACGCCCTGACCCATGGCCGCGATGCGCCCAACGAATTCATGACCGATCACTAGGCCGGGGATGATGCTGCGCTGGCTCCAGTCGTCCCACTTGTAAATATGCAGATCGGTACCGCAGATGGCGGTCTTTTCCAGCTTAATCAGTACTTCATTGGGGCCGGCTTCCGGGACAGGCACCTGCTCCATCCAGATGCCCTTCTCGGCGTGGCGTTTGACTAAGGCTTTCATCATGGCGGACATAAGGGGCTCCCGGTTCAGGCGCACATTATACGCGCCGGCCTGACGATTGACGCCATTTTGATCCGGATTTATTGGATAATCGGGTTTTAATCCGGAAAGGGGTTCTGTGGTATGCGTATGAAACTGTTGTCATTGATGCTGTTGGTAGGCGTGTCGGCCCAGGCCGATGAGGGTATGTGGGTACCGCAACAGCTGGGCGAAATCGCCGGGCCTCTGAAAAAAGCCGGTTTGGTTCTCAGCCCATCGGACTTCGCCGATTTGACCGGGCAACCGATGGGTGCCGTGGTCAGTCTGGGCGGCTGTACTGCCTCATTCATTTCCCCCAACGGTCTGGTTGCCACCAACCACCATTGCGCCTACGGCGGTATCCAGCTGAATTCAACCCCGCAGAATGACCTGCTCAGCAATGGCTTTATTGCCGCGACTCCTGCTGATGAAGTCAATGCCGGTCCGAACTCCCGGATCTTCGTGATGGATTCCATCACCGACGTCAGTGCGCGCATGAATGCGGCGGTCAATGACGGCATGGACGGTCTGCAGCGCCAAGTGGCACTGGAAAACGCCAGCAAAACCATTGTGGCTGAGTGCGAAGCCGAAGCTGGATTCCGCTGCACCGTCTCCAGCTTCTTCGGCGGGGTACAGTACCGCCTGTTCAGGCAGATGGAAATTCGCGATGTCCGTCTGGTGTATGCGCCTCCGGGCAGTATCGGCAATTACGGCGGCGAAGTTGACAACTGGATGTGGCCGCGTCATACCGGCGATTTCACCCTGATCCGTGCCTACGTCGGTAAAGACGGCAAGCCGGCCGCATTCGCGAAAGACAACGTGCCCTACCGCAACAAGCATTGGCTGCGCGTGGCCGCTGATCCGCTGCGCGAAGGCGATTTCGTGATGGTTGCAGGGTATCCTGGCCGTACTAACCGTTACGCGCTCGCAGCTGAATTCGAGAATACTGAAAACTGGTCCTACCCGTACATCAGCCGCAATCTGAAGAATGTCCGTGATCTCGTGCATGCCGCTGGCAAGACCGATAAGGATATCGACATCAAGTATGCCAATACCGTACGTGGCTGGGAAAACACCCTGAAGAATTACGACGGTCAGCTGCTTGGCTTCCGCAAAAGCGGTGCTGCCGCTATCAAGCGTGCCGATGAAAAAGCCGTACTGGCCTGGCTCGACAAGCAGGGCGCCAAAGGCAAGGCCGCGCGCGATGCCCATGCCAAACTCGTCGCCTTGCACATGCAGGATCGGGCGACGCAGGAACGGGATACCGTTGTTGGGTCGATTGCCAATCTGGGTCTGCTCGGAAATGCCCGTAACCTGTTCCGGCTTGCGGTGGAGAACACCAAGCCGAATGCCGAGCGTGCTCCGGGTTATCAGGAGCGCGATCGCGCCCGCATTGATGGCGGTGTCCGTGAACTGCAGAACCGCTATCATCCGGCCATGGAAAAGCAGCTGATGTCCTACTGGCTTGGCCAGTACATCCAGCTTCCGGCCGACTTACGTAATTCGGCCTTGGACGCCTGGCTTGGGGGCAGCGATGCGGCAGCGGTTCGCCGCGCGGTCGATGCACTCTATGCCGGCACACGTTATGGCGAGTTGGCAGAACGCGAAAAATGGCTGAAGGCAGGCAGATCCGAGTTCGAAGCAAGCAGTGACAGTATTGTGAAACTGGCAGTCGCCTTGTATCCGAGCCTTCTTGCGGTGGAAAACACCGGTAAGGCACGCACCGGTGAATACGCAAAATACCGTCCGGTCTATCTGCAGGCGGTCATCGACTACAAACGCAGCCGTGGCGAAGCGGTGTATCCGGATGCCAACAGCAGCCTGCGCCTCACTTATGGCAATGTTACCGGTTACAAGCCTCAGGACGGCGCGGTTTATGTGCCGTTTACCACTGCAGAAGGCATGGCTGCAAAAGCGAGCAAGGACGAACCCTTCGATGCGCCGAAGCGCCTGCTTGATCTAGTTTCCGCCAAGGATTACGGCCGCTATGCCGACAGCAAGCTCGGTACTTTACCGGTCAACTTTCTGTCGAATCTCGATATAACCGGCGGTAATTCCGGATCGCCGGTCATGAACGGCAAGGGCGAATTGGTCGGTCTGGCGTTCGATGGCAATTGGGAGTCGGTCAGTTCCAACTGGGTCTATGACGGCAATCTCAACCGCATGATTTCCGTTGATTCCCGTTACATGCTGTGGGTAATCGATAAAGCCTTCCCGGCGCCGAATGTGCTCCGTGAAATCAACGAATCTCGCAAATAAACTAAAGCCGGCGCAAGCCGGCTTTTTTGCTAGTATGGATTGCATGTGTTTTGTGCGAGGAGTGAATCATGAAGGTTACTGTTTTTGGTGCTGCCGGTGCCGTTACCGGATCATGCCATTTGGTGGAGGCCGCCGGCAGGCGGATACTGCTTGATTGCGGAATGATCCAGGGCAGTAAAATCGAAGAAGCCAAAAATGCACTCCCCTTTGATTTCGATGTCAAGACCATCGATGCAGTCATTCTCAGTCATGCGCACATCGATCACTGCGGGCGGTTACCGGTTCTGGCGCAGTATGGCTATCATGGCCCGATTTACACGCACCGCGCATCGGCCGATCTGCTGCCGGTGATGCTGGAAGATGCCGCATCACTCGCCGAAATGGATGCCGAGCGCCGGAACCGCTTTCACAAGGACGGCCATAATCACCACAAACCGCTGTTTACCCGGCATGATGTTGGCCAGGTAGTCCGTCAACTTGAACGACTGGATTACCGTAATCCGAAGATACTATTTCCAGGTTTGACGGTAACCCTTCAGGATGCCGGGCATATCCTCGGTTCGGCCAGCGTCAGGATTCAGGCGGAAGAAGGCGGTGTAACCCGCACATTGGTTTTTTCAGGTGATATCGGACCACTAGATACGCCTATTCTTGCGGATCCGGATCCCTTTCAGCAGGCCGATCTGGTGCTGATGGAATCCACCTACGGTGGCCGTCTGCATCGTGACCGTGCGGCCACCGTACAGGAAATGGGTGAAATTTTCGACGCCGCCTGGAAGGCGGGTGGTAATATCCTGATTCCAGCATTTGCGGTCGGGCGCAGTCAGGAGCTGCTGTACTGGTTCGCAAAACACTTTGAAGACTGGAATCTGGGACGGTGGCGCATCTTCATGGACAGTCCGATGGCCTCGAAAGTCATTGAGGTCTACGATCGGCATGATGAACTATTCGATGATGATGCCAAGGCCATGTTCCACGGGAAGCCGCATCCGTTCCGGCTACCCAATCTGAAGTACACCACGGATGTCGAGGACTCCAAGGCCATCAACGAGCACAACGGCGGCTGCATCATCATCGCGGGATCCGGTATGTGTAATGGCGGCCGCATCCGACATCACCTGCGCCACAATCTGGGCAGTGCCAAGAACCATATTCTGTTCGTCGGTTATCAGTCTGTCGGTACTCTTGGGAGACTTCTGGTCGATGGCATTGATTCCATCAAGCTGTTCGGTGACGAAATCAAAATAAAGGCGCACAGGCATACTATAGGTGGTCTGTCGGCGCATACCGATCAGGCAGGCCTTCTGGAGTGGTATGGCGCTTTTTCATTACACCCAGCCATAGCCTTGGTGCATGGTGAGGATGATGCCCGCAAAGCTTGTGCACTGGCTCTGAAAATGCGGTTCGATGTGGATGCCAGTATTCCGCCCTATGCGGAAACTCTCACGGTCTGATGCCGCTATTAACTCAGATGGAAACAATGAATCCGGCTACGACATTACGGCCTTCTTGGGCCAGGATGTTGAAGGTCCGCGCGGCGGCGGCATTGTCCATCACCTCGAAGCCGATGCCACGTTGCAGGAAGTAGGCCAGATGTCTGGGTTCGGGGAATATCTGGATGGAGCCGGTGCCAAGGATGAACAGGGCCGGTTTGAGTTCCACAACGGCGTTCCAGGCCGTCGGGTCGGGTATGCGCATATCGCTCAGCGCCCAGTTTTCCACTAACACATTGGGCCCGAGTAGGAAGCTGCGGGTGATTTCCCGGGTATTCACCATGACACCGGCCGCACTGACACCTCGGCAAATGTAGCGGTAGTCGGGATTTTCCAGGGTAATCTGCATCAGGCCTTCGGCAGGATAATCAAGGGCTTGTCTTTGCTGCGCCGGAACAGAACCACGATATTGCCGATGCGGGCGACCAGGTCGGCTTTCGACTGTTCGACCAGACGCGCAATCCAGATATCCCGGGTGTCGCGGTCATCGGCGGAAAATTTGACTTTCAGCAGTTCATGCCGCTCCAGTGCGCCGTCCAGTTCGGCCAGCAAGGCATCGCTCGGGCCTTTTGCACCGACCAGAATGATGGGCTTCAGGTCGTGTGCGAGCCCACGCAAATAGCGTTTCTGCGGATTGCTGAGGGGGGTGGTCATGACCTATGGTCCAATGCGGTGATGGGGATAAAAGGGTATCATGAAGGCATACCCAAGCCCACAACGATTATGGCTACCCGCAGCAAAAGCA
>NZ_JBIKSE010000075.1:0-3342 GCF_044348765.1 Arenimonas sp. | reverse complement strand
CCGGTCAGGCGCATGGCCTGAGTTTTTCCGTGCCCGATGGCGTGCCAGCGCCGCCTTCGCTGCAGAATATTTTCAAGGAAATCGAACGCGATCTGGCTCTGCCCAGGCCGGCCAGTGGCAATCTGACCCCTTGGAGCGATCGCGGCGTGCTGCTGCTCAATGCGGTGCTCACCGTGGAAACCGGCAAAGCCGGCTCGCACCAAAGCAAAGGCTGGGAGGCCTTCACCGATGCCGCCATCGGGGCATTGTCCGAGCACCACGAGGGTCTGGTATTCATGCTGTGGGGTGCTTATGCCCAGGCCAAGGGTGCCATCATCGACCGCAATCGCCATTGCGTGCTGCGGGCCCCGCATCCCTCGCCGCTGTCGGCGCATCGTGGGTTCCTCGGATGCGGGCATTTTTCCGCTGCCAATCGCTACCTGCAAGGCCGGGGCCAACAGCCTATGGACTGGCGAGTATAATTAACGTATTTATTACAATAAGTTAGCTACAAAAAGACGGCTTCGGCCCAGAGCCCGCTCATCGGAACTTTATGGGGACATTAGCACTCTAAGCGCTAGAGTGCTAAACTTTTACCCATGAGCAAACATACCATGACCAGCAAAGCCCTGATCAGCCACAGCCTCCCGATCCCCAGCGCGCTGGGCTCTTTGGATGCCTATATCAGCGCGGTCAACCGCGTGCCGGTGCTGTCCGTTGAGGACGAGCAGGCGCTGGCGCGCGCTTACCGTGACAACGATGATCTTGAAGCCGCCCGTCATCTGGTGATGGCGCACCTGCGCTTCGTGGTGCATGTGGCCCGGGGCTATCAGGGTTACGGCCTGGGCATGGGTGATCTCATCCAGGAAGGCAATATCGGGCTGATGAAAGCGGTCAAGCGTTTCGATCCCGACCAGGGCGTCCGCCTGGTGAGTTTCGCCGTGCACTGGGTACGTGCCGAGATGCACGAATTCATCCTGCGCAACTGGCGCATCGTGAAGGTGGCCACGACCAAGGCCCAGCGCAAACTGTTCTTCAATCTGCGCAAGTCGAAAAAACGCCTGGGCTGGTTGAATGCTGCCGAGATTTCCGCAGTTGCCAAGGATCTGAAAGTGTCCGAACGCGAAGTGCTGGAGATGGAGTCGCGTCTTTCCGGCCGCGATATCGCGTTCGATGCTCCTGACGATGACGACAATGACCATGCGCCGCCATCACCATCGGCCTATCTGGTTGCCGCCAATGCCGATCCGGCTGCCGCTTACGAGCGTGACCGCCATGACGATAGCCAGCTCGAGCTGCTGCGCGAAGGACTCAGCGGTCTGGACGTGCGTTCGCGTGAAATCCTGCAGAAGCGTTTTCTGGTTGAAAACAAGGCCACCTTGCATGAACTGGCCGATGAATACGGTGTATCGGCCGAACGTATCCGTCAGCTAGAAGCCAACGCCCTGAAGAAGATGAAGGCGCTGTTCGCAGCCTGATTCCGGTGTCCGCGGTAAGTCTTCTCTTAAGCAGGCTGCGGCAGGACCGCCGTGCATCGGGCCGCATAATGCGCGCGCTATAGCGATAAACTAAAGTCTAATCGGGTGATTAGATGCCCAATTCATGTGCTTTCTGGCTAAGCTCGATCAGGGTTTTGCACTTGAATTTTTCCATGAGACTGGCACGGTGGATGTACACGGTTTTATCGGAAATACCTAATTCGTTCCCGATGACCTTCGCGGTTTTACCGGCCCGCAGAAGCCTCAAGACCTCATGTTCGCGTTTGGTGATGTGAGGTGGCGTGATCACGACTTGGTCGCGGATATCCTCGCTGAGATAGAAGTGACCTTGGTGCACTGCCTGGATTGCAGTCACCAATTCCCGTGCGCTCCGAGATTTGCTGACATATCCGAACGCTCCCAGATCCATCGCGCGCCGCGCCATGCCTGCTTCCCCATGCATTGACAGCACGATGGTCCGGATTAGAGTGGTGATGGCGACGGAATCCAGGAGAATATCCAGGCCGCGGAACTGCTTGAAATCCAGATCGGTAATCAGAAGGTCGGCATTCAGAGCCGGTAAGGCGGCAAATAGATCCTGTGGGTGCTCGAATTCGGCAACGACGGAAATGTCCGTTTCCTGCTCAAGCAGAAATCGGATGCCCTCTCGAACGATGGCATGGTCTTCTAATAAAATAATCCGTATCATGCCGAAGCTAGATTCCTTTAACGCTTTGAGCAGTGTCTATGAACGCAATGCAAAAGCCAATAAGAAAAATTCTTATGTACGCAGCCTCGGCATTCATGGATTCTTTAGCTATGAAAGAGTTCGGAACTAAAAACAGAGCGATGAGTAAGGGAGCCGCTATCGGCATTCTTACTTTAGCCGTTCTGGTATTTATCATCGCTGACATCGAAGCGGTTTATATCAGCGTCCTTTTCGGACTACGTTTGGTCGTCCTGCTTCGGCTGCCGTTGGCATATTATGCGCCAGCGGCCTTGGTCGAGACCATTGTGGTTGTCATCAATCCAGCTCACCGAGTCTTTTCTTTCGAGGATTCTTCAGCGCTATATGCCCATCTGATCGGCATCGCTGCCACCTATCTGGCGGGCTGGTTTTTGAGGTGCGATGGGCAATTATCCAACAAGACCGAAACACCATCCTTTTTCCACTATTTGCTTTTCATTAGCACGGTGACGCTAGCCACCATTACCGCGATGCTGGCGTTTATACAGTTCACAAATCCCCAGGATTTTTTCTATCTGATCAGCGCTGCCTATGCCAAGCTGGCAATATACAGCTTGTCCGCGATGATTTTTGGGTTTTTCGCGGCTTATGTCATCGACCGACCAGGGTATACGCGTCAGTCCATTGTTATGGCACTGGCAATTCCAGCTCTGCTATATCTACTGTATCAGGCGGGATTGAGTGTTTTCAGTATATTGAATAACATATCTGTCATCTATCTGTTTCTGTTGATACTGATAGGCGGGCTGGTATTTACGGCTTACCGCTTCGGCGCGCTGACCACATGGGTGGGCTGCCTTTCCGCAGCATACATCGTCTCCATTCACCATAACGGCTGGTCGCTGAGTACTTGGCATGCTGTGATCAACTATCTCATTTTCTTATCCACTTTTACACTCTACATCGCTTTCTTCATCGACCGCATCAATCAGGCCCACAGTGATTTGATGCAATCCAAAAAGCGCGAGGATCGTCTCATTCGCAACATGCAGAATATCGTCCATACCCAAAATGTGGACAATACTGAGCGCCTGGATCGGATAGTACGCGATCTGCATGATGAGGTCGGCCAGAGCCTGGTTGCCGCCAGTATCTATATTCGATCCCTCGAGAATTCGCTGGACAGTGCCAAAGCGC